>CAYLZU010000536.1:0-2001 GCA_964388005.1 uncultured Burkholderiaceae bacterium | reverse complement strand
TGCGCCACGCGACCTGTGGACCGCGCTCGCCGCGGCCCACGATCGGCGCAATGCGATCGAGTACAGCGCCGCGCTCGCGCCTTCGCAGGCGGAGGTGACCGATCTCCTCAGGCTCGCGCGGGTGCTCGACGGCCTGGTGCGCAAGGCTGCCGCCAAGTAGCCCACTCGATACGCCTTATGCAACGGAAAGTCGACGCGTTCGCGGCCAACCGAAGGGATCCAGCGTCGAGGGCGGATTGCCGACGCGCTTGGCTGCGAAGCCGAGCAGCAGCAGCCCGGCGTCCCGACAGGCGGTGACGGTCTGCACGCGCCCGTGGCGTTCGCGCACGAGCGGGTCGAGGAAGAACGCTTGCACGACAGTCGCGTGCGCGCTCATGATCGCGCTGCTCGACGGTGCTCCAGCCTCTCGGCGCCCAAGGCAACCAGGTCGGGGGCGGCCGAAAGATGCCAGTGCCAAGGCCGCGAAGGCGCCGTAGATCGGCTTCGCTTTCCCGTCAATCGCCGGCGGCAGCCGCCGCCTTTACTGTCCTTCCCCGCGCCAGGCGGCCGAGGCGGCACTCGATGAACGCGCCGCGGGGAAGCAGGTGGCCCGCGATCTGCTGGCGCGGCTGAAGGCGCTGGTCGCAGCGACCACCGCCCACCCGCAACGGCCCGCCGCCGCGACACTCAGCGCCGCGCTTCGATCGCCCGCGCCAGGAACCGCATCGCCGCCGGATTCAGCGAGGTCGCCGCCGACACCCGCATCCAGGTGCTCGGCAGCTGCGTCGGCGAGAACAGGCTGCCCGGGGCGCAGAGTATGTCCTCGGCCGCCGCCTCCATCGCGATGGCGTTGGTGTCGCGGCCGAAGTCGGCCCACAGGAAGATGCCGGCCGCCGGTGCCGCGAACAGCGTCGCCCCCATCTTCTCCAGCGCCCGCGCGGTGCGGTCGCGCGCCGCGTCCAGCCTGCCGCGCAGGCGGTCGAGGTGGCGGCGGTACTGCCCTTCGGCGAGGATGCGGGCAACGACGCGTTCGGTGAGCTCCGGCGTCGTCAGCCCGGTCAGCATCTTCAGGTCGGCCAGCTGCGGCGCCAGTTCGGGCGCGGCGACGATGAAGCCGACGCGCAGGCTCGCCGCCAGCGTCTTCGAGAAGCCGCCGAGGTAGACCACGCGCCGGCACTGATCGAGGCTCGCCAGCCGCAGCGCCCGGCCGTGCGCCAGGTCGCCGTAGACGTCGTCCTCGACGATGGTGAAGCCGTACTCGTCGGCGAGCTTCAGCAGCCGGTGCGCGTTGGCGGCGCTGATCGAGGTGCCGGTCGGGTTGTGCAGCACCGAGCCGACGACGAACAGCTTCGGCTGGTGCCGCGTCAGCAGGTTGGCGAGCACGGCCATGTCCGGCCCGTCGAGCCCGCGCGGCACGCCGACGACGCGGGCGCCGAAGGCGGCGAAGCGGCCGAACATCACGTACCACGCCGGGTCCTCGACGAACACCGTGTCGCCGGGAGCGAGGAAGTGACGCGCCACCAGATCGATGCCGTGGGTGACGCCGCCGGTGGTGACGATCCGTTCCGGCGGCGCGTCGATCTCCGCCTGCGCCAGCCGCTGCGACAGCTGTTGCCGCAGCGGCAGATAGCCTTCGGGCACGCCGTAGTTCAGCAGCGCGGCTCCCGCGCCGCGGCCGACCGCGCGCACCGCCGCGGCGACCAGCTGGTCATCGAACCACGACGGCGGCAGCAGCCCGGCGCCGGGGTGATCGCTGGCCGGCGACTGCCGCAGCATCGAGCGCAGCAGCCAGACGACGTCGATCTGCGGCCGGGCCGCCGCTGCCGGCGCGCGCGCCCTCCCCGGCGCGGGGCCGATCCGGCGCGCCCGCACGAAGAAGCCGGAGCCGCGACGCGACTCGACGCTGCCTTCGGCGATCAGCCGGTCGTAGGCCTCGACCACGGTCGAGCGGCTGACGCCCTTCTCGTCGGCGAAGCGGCGGATCGACGGCAGCCGCGTGCCGGGCTTCAGCGCGTGTTCGTC
>CAYLZU010000535.1:0-2002 GCA_964388005.1 uncultured Burkholderiaceae bacterium | reverse complement strand
CTGATCCGCGAGTTCAAGTTCGACATCGAGGAAGGCCCGGCGCAGCAGAAGCGCGCCCCGCGCACTCCCGAGCGCGGCTCCTCCACCTGATCCTGTCGCCGGCATGGCGGACAGCTGGCGGCACCTGGGCCGGGTCGTCGCCGCGTCTGTTGCCGCCATCGCGGCGCCGGCCCTCGCCGTCGACCTCGACACCCTCTGGGAGTACGGCAATCCTGCCGCCAGCGAGGCGCGCTTTCGCACGGCCCTCGCGCAGGCAAAGGGCGACGAGCGGCTCGAGATCCTGACCCAGATCGCCCGGACCTACAGCCTGCGGCGCGACTTCTCCCAGGCGCATCGGCTGCTCGACGAGGTCGAACCCCAGCTCGCCTCCGCCGGGGCGGCACCGCGGGTGCGCTATCTGCTCGAACGCGGCCGAACCTACAACTCGGCCGGCGACAAGGCGCGCGCCAAGCCGCTGTTCATCGAGGCGTGGAGCATCGCCAGCGGCGCCGGGCTCGACGGCCTGGCGGTCGACGCGGCGCACATGGTGCCGATCGTGGCGAGCGGCGCCGAGGGGGCCGAGTGGACGCGGCGCGGCATCGAACTGGCGCGCCGCTCCAGCGACGCGAAGGCCCGCGCCCTGCTGCCGGCGCTGCTGAACAATCAGGCGTGGAACCTGCACGACGAAGGCCGCTACGCGGAGGCGCTGCCGGTCTTCCGCGAAGCCGAGGCCGCATGGCTCGCCACCGGCAGGCAGCCGCAGGGCCGGATCGCGCGCTGGTCGGTCGCCCGCTGCCTGCGTTCGCTCGGACGCCTCGACGAGGCGCTGGCGATCCAACGCGCGCTGGAGCAGGAATGGGCCGCCGCCGGCGGCGCCGACGGTTACGTCTTCGAAGAGATCGCCGAACTGCTCGAGGCCGCCGGAAAACCGGACGACGCCAGGCCGTACTTCCGGCGCGCGGCGGAAGAACTCGGAAAGGATCCCTCGTTCGCCGGGCGCGAGCCGCAACGGCTGGCGCGGTTGCGCGAACGCGGCGGCTGACGTCTACCGGCTGCGTGACGGGATCCGGTACATCCAGATCGCCAGCAGCACGCCGATCGCCGCCAGAACCGCCTGCAGCCAGCGCGGCTCGACGAAGAAGACGATCGACACCGCCAGCGTCAGCGACATCAGGCCGATCGCCGTCAGCTTGGTCCGCCGCGGGATCGAGCGGTGCTTTTCCCACTCACGGATCAGCGGCCCGAAGGTGCGATTGGCGAGCAGCCACTGGTGAAACCGCCGCGACGAGCGGGCGAAGCACGCCGCGGCCAGCAGCATGAACGGCGTCGTCGGCAGCAGCGGCAGGAAGATGCCGATCACGCCGAGCACCACGCAGATCGCGCCTGCGGCCAGCAACAGGCCGCGCACGAGCGCCGAGTCGTGCTCGCGCACGGCAGCTCTGCGCGCCGCCTCATGCCGCCGCCCGTGCCGGCCCGACTCCGGATCCATCGCCCGACGTTAACGCAGCGGCGCCCGCCGCGGATTCCGCGGCAGCTTCTAGACTTGCCCGGCGACACTGCTGCCGGCGAGGCCGTGCGACCGGCCACCAGACACCGCCGGCCGCCGCAGCCGGAGCCCGATGAGCACGCCCTCCACACGCAGGCTTGCCGCCGTCCTGATCGCCGACGTGGCCGGCTACAGCAGGATGATGGAACGCGACGAGCCCGGCACGCACGGGCGCATCGCCCGGATCCGCGCCGAAGTCACCGACCCCGCGGTGCTGCGCCATGGCGGCCGCATCGTGCGTTCGGTCGGCGACGGCTTCCTGGTCGAGTTCCCGAGCGCGGTGTCGGCGCTGGAGGCGGCGATCGAGATCCAGCGCACGATGGCGGAACGCAACCGCGGCGTCCCCGCGTCCGAGCGGATCGATCACCGGATCGGCATCAACCTCGGCGACATCCTGGTCGACGAGCACGACATCGCCGGCACCGGCGTCAACGTCGCCGCCCGGCTGGAGGCGATCGCGCCGCCGGGCGGCATCGC
>CAYLZU010000534.1:0-2005 GCA_964388005.1 uncultured Burkholderiaceae bacterium | reverse complement strand
CGGGCCGCGCTCCGACGCCTGCAGCGGGCCTGGTGGATCGCGCTGCTGGCAGCGGCCCTCCTCGTGGCGCTTGGCGCCGAGTGGCTGGCGCGCGCCGCGACTGCGGCCGCGGCGCTCCGCTGGGCTGCGGTCGCGGCCGCAGTGCTCGGGGGGGTGTTCGCACTGCTCCGCCGCAACCTGGAGCGAAACCACCGGCCCGGCGAGACGGAGCTGCTCGACAGCCTGGGCCTCCCCAATGCCATCACGCTGGCGCGCGGGGTGGCGACCGCCCTGTTCGCCGGCCTGCTGGTCGCTCCGCTGCCGCCGGCCGGCGCGCTGGCGTGGGCGCCCGCCATCCTCTATGCCGCGGCCGTGCTCCCCGACTTCATCGACGGCGCGCTGGCTCGCGCCACGCGCCGCATCACCCTGCTCGGCGAGATCCTGGACATGGAGGTGGACTGCCTGGCGATGCTGGCCGTCTCACTGCTGGCGGTGCGGCTGGGCAAGATGCCTCTGTGGACGATCAGCCTGGGGCTGGCGCGCTACCTCTTCGTCGCGGGGATCGCCTGGCGCAAGCGGCACGGGCTGCCGGTGCATGCGCTGCCCCCCAGCAACATCCGGCGCCTGGCGGCAGGCTTCCAGATGGTCTTCTACTGCATTGCGCTCTGGCCGATCTTCGGGCCGCCGGCGACCACCCTGGCCGGGATCGTGTGCGTGACGCCGATCCTGGCCGGCTTCGTGCGCGACTGGCTGGTCGTCAGCGCGGCGGTTGACCCGGAGTCCGCGGGCTATCGCCGCTTCCAGCGCGGCGGCGCGGCGCTGGCCTGCTGGCTGCCGCCCCCGCTGCGTTGGGTCGCCGCAGGGACGGCCGTCGCATTCCTTGCGCCGGCCTTGCTCGCGCTGACGAACCCCGTCGCAGCGCCCTCCCTGGCCGCCCTGGTCTACGCGTGCGCGGCGGCGCTGGCCCTGGGGATCGGCGCCCGGGTGGCGGCAATCGGCCTCCTGATCGCCACGTGCACTGCGGTGGCGCTGTTCGGGCTCCAGCCCTACAGCGCGGTGCTGCTGCTCGCCGTTATCCCCCTGCTCTACGCCGGCGCGGGCCGGCTAGCATTGTGGCGGGGCGAAGATGCGCTCTTCGCGCGGCGCCCCGGCGAAGCGCCGGGGGGAGCCGGATGAGCCGGCTGCAACGCCGATCCGCGCTCGTGCAGGCGGCGCTGGCCGCAGGCGCCGCGGTGCTGTTCATCGACGTGCTGCGCCGCGTGCCGCTCGAACAGACGGCAGCTGCGCTGCAGCGCCTGGCGCCCTGGCAAGTGGCCGGGCTGTTGGCGCTGAACCTCCTCATCGTCCTCTCTTTCAGCGCCCGCTGGTGGCTGATGCTAGCCGCATTGGGCCATCGCCTGCCCTACGTGCGACTCTCGGCGCATCGGCTGGCTGCGTTCGGGGTCAGCTACTTCACGCCGGGAACCCAGTTCGGCGGCGAGCCGCTACAGGTCTACCTGGTGTCGGCAGAGCACGCCGTCCCGGCCGGGGTTGCGCTCACCGCGGTCACCCTCGACAAGGCGCTGGAGCTGCTGGCCAACTTCTCGTTCCTCGCCGCCGGAATCGCCACGCTGCTGCTGGCGCAGGGACGCAGCGCGCCGATCATCCTGGCCGGATCGGCCGGCCACGGCGCCCTCCTCTTCGCGGGGCTGCTGCTGGCGCTGCCGGCCGCCTTTCTCGCCGCGCTGTGGGCAGGCCGGCGCCCGGTGGCGCGGCTGGCCGCGCTGCCCGGACGTCTGCTCGGAAGCCCGGCCGCCGGCCGGATCTCGTGGCTGACCGGACCGGCAGCGGCGCTGGCTGCGGTCGATGCCCAGTCGACCGCGTTGCTGCGCGGCCACCCTGCCGCGGTCGCCCTGGCGCTGGGAGTCTCCGTATTGAGCTGGCTGGCGATGCTGGCGGAGTATTGGCTGATGGCGAGCTTCCTCGGCGCCCGGCTGACCCTCCTGCAGGCGATCATCGCTCTTACTGCGGCGCGCGTGGCGTTTCT
>CAYLZU010000533.1:0-2020 GCA_964388005.1 uncultured Burkholderiaceae bacterium | reverse complement strand
CAGCGCCCGCAGGCGGGCCAGCGCCTCGGCGCGGTTCTTCTCCAGGCTGCGGTGCTGCTGCGCCTTGATGATGATCACGCCTTCGCCGCTGATGCGCTGATCGCGGCGGGCAAGCAGGCGCGCCTTGACCTCGTCCGGCAGGCTGGAGGCGCGGATGTCGAAGCGCAGGTGAACGGCGTTGGATACCTTGTTGACGTTCTGCCCGCCGGCACCCTGGGCGCGGATGGCCTCGAAGACGATCTCGTCCTCGCGCAGTTCGAACGGAATCCTCTCGGCCATGGCGGCAATGGTAGAACCTGTCCCGGGGGCGCCGTCGGCCGCGGATTACAGTGAAATGACGCCCCCACGCTCGCCTGCCGCTCGCTGCCCCCGAGGGGGCGTTCAGTGGCTTCGGGCGGCCGGGCGCCACTGAAACGGCTCCGACCGACCGCCATCCGTTCTTCGCCTGCTCATGCCGCACCGATCCGCACCACGACCGACGTGAACCGCGGCATTGCCTACGCGCTGGCCGCGTACCTGCTGTGGGGCGTATTCCCCGTCTACTTCAAGACGCTGCAGGGGGTCGCGCCGCTGCAGATCCTCGGCCACCGCATCGTCTGGTCGCTGGTGGTCTGCGCCGCGCTGCTCCTGCTGCTGCGGCGGCTGCAATGGTTCGCCGACCTGCGCCGGCAGCCGCGCGTCCTGCTGTGGTTCGCGGCCACCAGCATGCTGGTGGCGCTGAACTGGTTCGTCTACATCTGGGCGGTGAACTCCGGGCGGGTGGTCGACGCCAGCCTCGGCTACTTCATCAACCCGCTGGTCAACGTGCTGATCGGCGCCCTGGTGCTGCACGAACGGCTGCGCGCCGCGCAGTGGGTGGCGGTCGCGGTGGCGGCCGCTGCCGTGCTGTGGCTGACCTGGCAGGCGGCGGCGGTGCCGTGGATCGGCCTGGTGCTGGCAGTCACCTGGGGCGCTTACGGCGTGCTGCGCAAGACGGCGGCGCTCGGCGCCATCGAGGGACTGACGCTGGAAACGATGCTGCTGGCCCCGGTCGCCGCCGGCTACCTGCTGTGGCTGTCTTCCACCGGGCAGAGCGCGTTCGCGCAGGCCGACGCGGCGACGCGGGTTCTGCTGCTCGCCGCCGGCCCCGTGACCGCGGCGCCGCTGCTGCTGTTCGCGGCAGGCGCGCGGCGGATCCCGTTCTCGACCCTCGGCCTGCTGCAGTACGTGTCGCCGACAATCCAGCTCCTGATCGGTGTCTGGCTGTACCAGGAGCCATTCGCCGAACGCGCGCCGGGCTATGTGCTGATCTGGATCGCGCTGGCCATCTTCAGCATCGAAGGCCTGGTTCAGGGCTGGCGATCGCGGGCGTCCCGCTGATGCCAACCCGCCGGCGATCATCGGCCGTGGCCTCCTTCAGACACGGCGTCGGCGCCGCATTGACGAGCACAAGACACGGCGCGAAACTTCGCGCCTTCGCTCATCGAGCGCTCTCACCCGGGGAGGCGCAAATGGCCAACGTCGAGACCGTCCTGCCGGTCGGCTGCTGCTAGCCGCGGCGATCGCGTTGCCGCCGCCGCGCACCGCGGCCGGCCGTTTCCTTTCTTGCGCTGAGTCCTGCGCCAATCGCGCAGCCCTTTGCCGCGCGCGCGTTTCGCGCGCGCCCGCCGAGAGAAACGACAAGATGAGCACGCTTTTCGATCGGCTGCGGCCGATCGGCTTCACCCCCGCGGTCGCCGCCGCGTTCGACGCGGCCGCCACGGCAGGCGCGTGGCCGGCGCGGGTGATCGACATCCGGCGCGAGACGGTGCTGCTCGACGACGGCGAGTCCTGCCCGCCGGCGCGGCTGCATCCTCACCTGGCGCGCAGCCTCGCCGAGTCCGGCCAGGAACTGGCGGTCGGCGACTGGACCGTGGCCGCCCGCGATGCCCACGGCGACGCCTGGGTGCGGGCGCTGCTCGCGCCGGCGACACAGCTGGCGCGCATCGATTCCGACGGCCGCCGTCGCACGCTGGTCAGCAACGTCGACCTCGCCTTCCTG
>CAYLZU010000532.1:0-2025 GCA_964388005.1 uncultured Burkholderiaceae bacterium | reverse complement strand
TTGCGATCGGCAATCCCTTCGGGCTCGACTGGACGCTCACCACCGGCATCGTCTCCGCGCTCGACCGGTCGCTGCCGTCGGAGCGCGGCTCGATCGAGCACCTGATCCAGACCGACGCCGCCATCAATCCCGGCAACTCCGGCGGACCGCTGCTCGACTCCTCGGGCCGGCTGATCGGCATCAACACCGCCATATTCAGCCCCACCGGCGCCTACGCCGGCATCGGCTTCGCGGTGCCGGTGGACACGGTCAACCGCGTCGTGCCCGAGCTGATCCGCAGCGGCCGTTACATCCGGCCGGCGCTCGGCATCGAGGCCGACGAGGCGCTCAACCGGCGGCTGCAGTCGATGTTCAACGTCGCCGGCGTGTACGTGCTGCGCGTGGCGCCGGGCTCGCCCGCGGAACAGGCCGGGCTGCGCGGCGCCACGGCGACGCGCGACGGCGGCATCGCGCCGGGCGACGTGATCGTCGCCGTCGAGGGCAAGCGCGTCGACAGCGTCGGCCGCCTCGTCGGCCGGCTCGACGACTTCCAGGTCGGCGACACCGTCAGACTGACGGTCCTGCGCGACGGCCGGGAGCGCGAAGTCGCCGTCGCGCTGCAACCGGGAGCCGGAACATGAACGGCAAGACGCCGCTGAATCCGCAGACGCGCTGGAACCTCGGCTACTGGATCATCGCCATCCTGCTGCTGATGACGCTGCAGAACATCTGGCAGGCCGGCCGCACCATCGAGCCGGTGCCGTACAGCGAGTTCGAGCGCGCGCTGGCCGAGGGCCGCGTCGCCGAGGTGGTGGTCGGCGAAACGACCATCACCGGCAAACTCAAGACGCCCGACGGCAGCAAGACCACGATCGTCGCCACCCGCGTCGAACCCGATCTGGCGGCGCGGCTGTCGAAGTTCGACGTGCCGTACACGCGCGTGATCGAGAGCACCTTCCTGCGCGACCTGCTGTCGTGGGTGGTGCCGGCGGCGGTGTTCTTCGGGCTGTGGTTCTTCGTCGTGCGCAGGATGGCCGAGAAGCAGGGCATCGGCGGCTTCATGAGCATCGGCAAGAGTCGGGCCAAGGTCTACGTCGAGAAGAACACCGGCGTCACCTTCGCCGACGTGGCTGGGGTGGACGAAGCCAAGGCCGAGCTGCAGGAGGTGGTCGAGTTCCTCAAGGACCCGCGCGAGTACGGGCGGCTGGGCGCCCGCATGCCCAAGGGCGTGCTGCTGGTGGGCCCGCCGGGTACCGGCAAGACGCTGCTCGCCAAGGCGGTGGCCGGCGAGGCGGGGGTGCCGTTCTTCTCGATCTCGGGATCCGAATTCGTCGAGATGTTCGTCGGCGTCGGCGCGGCGCGGGTGCGCGATCTCTTCGAGCAGGCGCGGCAGAAGGCGCCGGCGATCATCTTCATCGACGAACTGGACGCGCTCGGCCGCGCCCGCGGCGCCGCCGGGCCCGTCGGCGGCCACGACGAGCGCGAGCAGACGCTGAACCAGCTGCTGGTCGAGCTCGACGGCTTCGACAGTTCCAGCGGCCTGGTCCTGCTGGCGGCCACCAACCGGCCGGAGATCCTCGACCCCGCCCTGCTGCGGGCGGGGCGTTTCGACCGCCAGGTGCTGGTCGACCGGCCCGACAAGCCTGGCCGGGTGCAGATCCTCAGGGTGCACTCGCGCAAGGTGAAGCTCGCCGCCGACGTCGACCTCGACCAGGTGGCTCAGCTCACCACCGGTTTCTCGGGCGCCGATCTGGCGAATCTCGTCAACGAGGCGGCGCTGGCGGCGACGCGGCGGCGCGGCGACGAGATCACGCTCGCCGACTTCACGCTGGCGATCGAGCGGATCATCGCCGGCCTGGAGAAGAAGAACCGGGTGCTCAACCCGAAGGAGCGCGAGGTCGTCGCCTACCACGAGATGGGGCACGCGCTCACCGCGCTGGCGCTTCCCGGCACCGACCCGGTGCACAAGGTGTCGATCATCCCGCGCGGCATCGGCGCGCTCGGCTACACGATCCAGCGCCCGACCGAGGACCGCTTCCTGATGAC
>CAYLZU010000531.1:0-2033 GCA_964388005.1 uncultured Burkholderiaceae bacterium | reverse complement strand
CGGCACCTGCCCGTAGGGATTCATCACGTTGATGTCCTCGGGCTTGTTGAACAGATCGACGTCCTTGATCTCGAAGTCCATGCCCTTTTCGAACAGCACGAAGCGGCAGCGCTGCGAGAACGGGCAGGTGGTTCCTGAGTACAGCACCATCATGATGTCGGGTCCTTGGAAACGATTCAGGGTGAGGCCCGCCCCACCCTGTCAGTTCACGCCGGCAGCGGCGGCTCGCTGCTGGTCATCTGACGTCCTTCCAGTACTCGCGGTTGAGCCACCAGGCGATCACCGTGAAGAAGGCCAGGAACAGCAGCACCCAGACGCCGATGCGAACGCGGCTGGCGGCGCTCGGGTCGGTCATGAAGTTCAGGAAGGCGACCAGATCGGCGATCTCGCCGTCGTACTGCCGCGCCAGCGCGGCGTCGGCGGGCCTGAACGAATGGGTCGTCCCCTCGGCCGCGTGGCCCTTGACCTCGGCGCGGGTGACGGTCGCATGGCCGGCGGCGTCGTACACGGAGACCTCGCGCACCAGCCCCTTGCCGTCGGCGCCGTGCACGACGTGTTCGATCGTCGCCTCGCGCGGTCCCTGCCGCTGCCACAGGATGTGCGGCATGCCGATGTTCGGGTAGACGACGTTGTTCCATCCGGTGGGGCTGGCGGCGTCGCGGTAGTAGCCGCGCAGCAGCGTGTACAGGTAGTCGGTGCCCTTGTAGTCGAACGAGGTGCGGGCGCGGACGATCACCGACAGGTCGGGCGGCACCTTGCCGAACCAGGCCTTGGCGTCGGCGGGCCGCATCGCGATCGACATCGTGTCGCCGACCTTCTGCTCGCCGAAGATCAGGAACTCGCGGATCTGCTGGTCATCGAGGCCGATGGCGTTGAGCCGGTTCCAGCGCATCAGGTTGGCGCTGTGGCAGCCCATGCAGAAGTTGGCGAAGATGCGGGCGCCGTTCTGCAGCGACGACAGCTGGCGGCCGCGTTCCTCCGGCCACTTGTCCAGCTGCAGCTGCGCCCCCGCGGCGTGGACGCTCCCGGCCGCGGCGATGCCGCCGAGCAGGCAAAGCGCTGCGATCAGTCTTTTCATCGTCGTCTCGCGTCCTCAGTGCGCGGCAAAGGTCACGCGCGTCGGCACCGGCTTGAACTCCCCCATCCGGCTCCACCACGGCATCAGCAGGAAGAAGGCGAAGTACGCCAGCGTGCCGACCTGCGAGAAGCGCTCGTTGACCGGCGACGGCGGCTGGGTGCCGAAGTAGCCGAGCACGACAAAGACGACGACGAAACCGATCAGCAGCCAGAAGTGCCAGGCTGGCCGGTAGCGCATCGACTTGGCCGGCGACTGGTCCAGCCACGGCAGGCCGAAGAAGATCAGCACCGAGGCGCCCATCAGCACCACGCCCCAGAACTTCGGGTCGAGCTTGAACGGGCCGCCGACCATGAACAGCAGCGCCACCGCGCCGACCGCGAGGGCCAGGTACTTCAGCGGCCGGCTGCGCAGCGCGAAGAACAGCAGCAGCACGTAGGCGGCCACGCCGGCGGCGAGCACGACCATGAACTCCTCGGTCGTCGCCCGCAGGATCGAGTAGTACGGCGTGAAGTACCACACCGGCGCGATGTGCGGCGGCGTCTGCAGCGGATCGGCGGGGATGAAGTTGTTCCACTCCAGGAAGTAGCCGCCCATCTCGGGGAAGAAGAACAGGACGCTGAAGAAGATGATCAGGAATACCCCCAGCCCCATGATGTCGTGCACCGTGTAGTAGGGGTGGAAGGGGATGCCGTCGAGGGGCTTGCCGGTCCTGGGATCGAGCGTCTCCTTGATCTCGACGCCGTCGGGGTTGTTCGAGCCGACGTCGTGCAGGGCCAGGATGTGCGCCGCCACCAGGCCCACCAACACCAGCGGGATGGCGATCACGTGGAAGGCGAAGAAGCGGTTCAGCGTCGCGTCCGAGACCACGTAGTCGCCGCGGATCAGAAGCGACAGGTCGGGGCCGATCAGCGGGATCGCCGAGAACAGGTTGACGATCACCTGCGCGCCCCAGTAG
>CAYLZU010000530.1:0-2036 GCA_964388005.1 uncultured Burkholderiaceae bacterium | reverse complement strand
CGCAGGTGGCAGGCCACCCAGTGCCCTTCGCCGCTCTTCTTCAGCGGCGGCGTTTCGCTCGCACACAGCGGCAGCTGCCGGATCGGGCAGCGGGTGTGAAAGGCGCAGCCCGTCGGCGGGTGGATCGGGCTCGGCACATCGCCGACAAGCATGATCCGCTTGCGCTTGACCTGGGGATCGGGGATCGGTACCGCGGACAGCAGCGCCTCGGTGTAGGGGTGCAGCGGCTTGGTGTACAGGCTCTTCGACGGCGCGATCTCGACGATGCGGCCCAGGTACATCACCGCCACCCGGTTGCTGATGTGCTCGACCACCGACAGGTCGTGGGCGATGAAGAGGTAGGTCAGGTTGAACTGCTGCTGCAGGTCCTCGAGCAGGTTGATCACCTGCGCCTGGATCGACACGTCGAGCGCCGAGACAGCCTCGTCGCAGATCACCAGCTTCGGCGACACCGCCAGCGCGCGGGCGATGCCGATGCGCTGTCTCTGCCCGCCGGAGAACTCGTGCGGATAACGGCGCATGTGATCAGCCGCCAGGCCGACCGTCTCCAGAAGATGCACGATCCGGTCCTCGAACTCGCGCTGCGTCTTCGCCAGCCGGTGGATGATCAGCGCCTCGCCGATGATGCTGCCCACCGTCATGCGCGGGTTCAGCGACGCGTACGGATCCTGGAAGATGATCTGCATGTCGCGCGCCAGCCGACGGTGCGCGTCGCGGCCGAGCGTGATCGCGTTGCGGCCCTCGAACCAGACCTCGCCGGACGTCGGCTCGATCAGCCGCAGGATGCAGCGGCCGGTCGTTGACTTGCCGCAGCCCGATTCGCCCACCAGGCCGAGCGTCTCGCCGGCCGCCATCTCGAAGCTGACGCCGTTGACCGCGTGCACGCGGCCGACCTCGCGCCGCAGCAGGCCGCCATGCACCGGGAAGTGCTTGACGAGATCGACGACGCGCAGCAGCGGCTCGGTCATGACTGCGGCGCCGCATCGAGGATGCAGGCCACCTTGTGCCCCGGCGCCA
The DNA here is from genome assembly GCA_964388005.1 of uncultured Burkholderiaceae bacterium. Classification (GTDB taxonomy): domain Bacteria; phylum Pseudomonadota; class Gammaproteobacteria; order Burkholderiales; family Burkholderiaceae_F; genus JADJWR01. The sequence goes on along the minus strand of CAYLZU010000530.1, from coordinate 1,019 downwards.
CCATGCGCAGCGGTGGCGTCGCGGCGGTGCAGGCTTCGCGCGCGTGCCTGCAGCGCGGGGCGAAGCGGCAGCCTTCGGGCGGATCGATCAGCTTGGGCACGACGCCGCGGATCGCCTCGAGCCGCACCTTGTGGGTGGCGGCGGTGTCGATGCGCGGGATCGAGCGGATCAGCCCCTGCGTGTACGGGTGGCGCGGATGGGCGAACAGTTCCGCCACCGGCGCCTCTTCGACCACCTTGCCGGCGTACATCACCACCACCCGCTGCGCCGTCTCGGCGACCACGCCCATCGCGTGCGTGATCAGCATGATCGCCATGCCGAACCTCGACTTCAGCTCGCCGAGCAGGTCGAGGATCTGCGCCTGGATCGTCACGTCGAGCGCCGTGGTCGGCTCGTCGGCGATCAGCAGCCTGGGGTTGCACGACAGCGCCATGGCGATCATCACCCGCTGCCGCATGCCGCCCGAGAACTGGTGCGGATAGTCGCGCACCCGCCGCTCCGGCGTCGGGATGTGCACCAGCTTCAGCATCTCCACCGCGCGCTCCATCGCCGCCCGGCGCGGCAGCTTCTCGTGCAGGCGGATCGCCTCGGCGATCTGCTCGCCGATGGTGAAGACCGGGTTGAGCGACGTCATCGGCTCCTGGAAGACGATGGCGATCTCCTTGGCACGGATCGAGCGCATCGCGTCGGCGTCCAGCGGCACCAGGTCCCGCCCCTGCCACAGGATCTGCCCGGCGACGATGCGGCCGGGGGGCATCGGCAGGAGCTTGAGCACCGTCATCGCCGTCACCGACTTGCCGCAGCCCGATTCGCCGACGACGCCGAGGGTCTCGCCGCTGTCGACCGTGAGATCGACGCCGTCGACGGCGCGCAGCCAGCCGTCGTCGGTGTGGAAGTGGGTCCTGAGCCCACGGATGTCGAGGAGCCGGCCGCCGGCGGTTGGCGCCTGCTGCACTACATCACCCTGCGCGGGTCGAGCGCGTCGCGCAGGCCGTCGCCGATGAAGCTGATCGACAGCA
>CAYLZU010000529.1:0-2038 GCA_964388005.1 uncultured Burkholderiaceae bacterium | reverse complement strand
CGACTGGTACCGCGATGGCGGCGGCCAGCCTCTGGACCCGGCCTGGTTCGCCTCACGGCAGCTCGAGCTCGCCACCTATGATGGCGAGCCCTATGGCCATGAACTCCCCGCCGAACACCAGGTGAGCGTGGCGGACATCTGCCGGGGCGGCGACGCGGGCCACGGCAGTGCCGGCGTGCATGCGCCGCTGTGGTGGGGCGGCGCGCTGCCCGGCGCGCGCGTCGACAGCCTGGCGCGCGGCGCGTTGTGGCAGGCCGCGGCAGCGGGCCGCATCGAGGAAGTCGAGCGCCTGGCGGCGCGCGGCGATGCGCTGGACGCCGCCGACATCGATGGCGACACGGCGCTGCACGCCGCGCTGCGGCGGGGCCATCTGCGCACCGCGAAACTGCTGCTGGCTCGGGGTGCCGACGCCAACCGGACGACACTGCACGGGACGACGCCGCTGTTGCTGGCGGTGGCCGGTGGACATGCCGAGCTCGCCGATGCGCTGCTGCGGGTCGGCGCCGACCCGAATGCGCAGGACCAGTTCGGCCGCACCGCGCTGCACGAGGCCGCGCAGCGCGGCGACCTGGCCGTCGCGACACTGCTGGTGCGCCACGGCGCCAACGCCACGCTGGCCAGCCGATACGGCATAGATGCGCTGCAAGTGGCGCGTCGTACGGGCCACAACGACCTGTTGTCGGTGCTTCGCGCGGCGGCGCCGGTGGTGCCCAAGCTCGGCGGCGCCGATTCGAGGAGCGCGGCGTTGTCGCCGGAGACTGCATCCGGCGTGCAGTCGCTGCCTTCGCACTAGTACAGCGACCCATAAATAACGGAACATGAATACACTCCATCTGTCGTCCCCCAACAGACGGAGGTGTGTTCATGCGCCAGACCGAACTGCATCTGAGCAAGGCCGATCGGGCGATCGTCGAAGCGGTCCGCAGCCAGGGCGTTCATCACAGTCGCGAAGTCAACCGGGCGCACGTGCTGGCGGCGCTGGACCGGGGCGTGCCGCAGGAGCAGATTCTGGCGGTGCTGGGGGTGGGTCGAACGGCGTTGTGGCGCACGCGGGCGGCGTATCGGCAGGGTGGGCTCGAACTGGCCCTGTTCGACGTGGCCCGGCCGGGCCGGCCGCGCAAATACGACACCGGCGTGGAGGCGCGGATCACTGCGCTGGCGTGCTCGGCGCCCCCGCAGGGCCGCAGGCGCTGGACCGTGGTCGAACTGGAGCGCGCCGCCCGGCGCGAGCCGGGTCTGGGCGAGCCCAGCCGAGAAACGGTACGGCGGATGCTAAAAAAAACGACCTCAAACCCTGGCGGCGACTGATGTGGTGCATCGGCGCGCTGACCGAGGAGTACCGGCAGCGCATGTACGGGCTGCTGGCGCTGTACGGACGGCCGTTCGATCCGCGCGAGCCGGTGGTGTGCATCGACGAGAAGAGCTTGCAGTTGCTGGCGGCCAGCCGTGAGCCGCTGCCCATGGCGCGCGGGGCGATCGCCAAAGACGACTACGAGTACGTCCGCCGGGGCACCCGCAACCTGTTCGTGGCTGTCGAGCCGAAGGCCGGACGCCGAGTGGTCACGGCGACCCGGCAACGCGGCAAGGTCGATTTCGTCAGCTTCGTCGCCTCGCTGCTCGGCGGCGTCTATGCCGCCGCGCGCCGGATCCATCTGGTGCTGGACAACCTGAACACCCACTTCAGGAAGTGCTTCGATGACGTCCTCGGCCACCGCGCCGCGCAACGGCTGTTGCGGCGGGTGCAGTTTCACTACACGCCCAAGCACGCCAGCTGGCTGAACATGGCCGAGATCGAAATCGGCATCCTCACCCGCCAGTGCCTCGATCGCCGGCTGGCCGACGCGCAGACCCTGCAGTGCGAGATCGACCAGTGGCAGCACAAACGCAATGCCGAGCGGCGAACCATCCGGTGGACCTTCACCCGTCAGGACGCGGATCGCAAGCTCGGCCGGCATTATGTTCCGTTACTTACGTGTTGAAGTACTAGCAGCGCGATGGCCTCGGCCCGCGGCGCCGTCGCCAGCGCCGGCCTCGCCTC
>CAYLZU010000528.1:0-2041 GCA_964388005.1 uncultured Burkholderiaceae bacterium | reverse complement strand
TGGCCGCCGGCATGGACGACTACATCACCAAGCCGATCCGCGTCGAGGCGCTGGTGGCGGCACTGACCCAATCCCGGGCGCGAAAGGAACGCTGACATGACCCCCGATGCGATCGACCTCGCGGTGTTCCGCGAGCTGCAGGACAGCACCGGCGCCGAGTTCGTCGTCGAACTGGTCGACACCTTCTTCGAGGAAGCACCGCTCATGATCGCCGAGCTGCGCGGCGCCCGCGCGGCGGCCGATGGCGAGCGCTTCCGCCGCGCCGCGCACTCGATGAAGTCGAACAGCAACACCTTCGGCGCGACGACGCTGGGCCGGCTGGCGCGGGCGCTGGAGGTCAATGGGCTCGACGCCGACCCGGCCGCCGACGAGGCCGCGATCGCCGCCCTCGAAGTCGCCTACGGCGACGCCGCCGAAATGCTGCGGGAGCTCACCCGTGGCTGACGGCGGCCGCCTGCTGGTGGTCGACGACAACAAGGTCAACCGCCTGCTGCTGATCCGCACCCTCGAGCTGCAGGGCCACCGCGGTGTCGGCGCCGAGAACGGCCGCGTGGCGCTGGAGATGCTCGAGCGCGAGCCGTTCGACCTGGTGCTGCTCGACATCGCCATGCCGGAGATGGACGGCTTTCAGGTGCTGGAGCGGCTGCTCGCCAATTCGCGGCTGCGCGACCTGCCGGTGATCGTCACCTCGGCGGTCGAGGGGATGGACAGCGTCGTGCGCTGCATCGAACTCGGCGCCGACGATTACCTGCGCAAGCCGGTCAACCCGGTGCTGCTGCGCGCGCGCGTGAACTCCAGCCTGGAGAAGAAGCACCTGCGCGATACGCAGAAGGAACTGCTGCAGCGCTTCGCCACCAGCGAGGTGGCACAGGATCTGGAGCGCTCCGGCTTCGCCCTCGGCGGCCGGCACGTGCAGGCGACCGTGATGTTTTCCGACATCCGCGGCTTCACCGCGTTGTGCGCTTCGCAGCCGCCGGAGGAGACGATCGAGCTGCTCAACACCTACTACACGCTGATGTTCGACGCCATCAGCGGCCAGCGCGGCGTGATCAACCAGATGATCGGCGACGGGCTGATGGCGCTGTTCGGCGCGCCGCTGCCGCTCGCCGACGCGCCGGCGGCCGCGGTGCGCGCGGCGCTCGACATGATCGAGATGGTGGAGCTCTTCAACGCCGAGCGGGCGCTGGAGAACAAGACGCCGATCGCGATCGGCGTCGGCATCGCTTCGGGCGAGGTGGTGGCCGGCTACACCGGCACGCAGCGGCGCGCCACCTACACCTGCGTCGGCGACACCGTCAACGTGGCGGCGCGACTGGAGGCGCACACCAAGGTGGCGCGGCGGCCGATCCTGGTCGATGCCGCCACCCGCGCGGCGATGGACAACGGCATCGCGGTCGAGCCGCTGGGCTCGGTGGCGCTGAAGGGGCTGGCGCAGCCGCTCGAGCTGTATTCGGTCGCTGCCCGAGCCTCGGCGTAGCCGCCGTCACCGCCCTCCCGGCCAACGCCGGCTTCGCGCCGCCGCCCTCGGCCGGAGTCCGGATCAGCGGCGACGGGTCGCGCTCCACGGCGACCGCACGCCGCCGCTTTCCAACGTGCCGGCGATCCGGTCGCCGTCGACCCTGCCGCGGAAGACCGCATCGCGGCCGGCAAGGCGGAACGACAGCCGATCGCCCACCAGTTCGGCTTCGAGCAGCGGCACCGCGCGGCCGTCGAGCCGGGCTTCGCCGGCGACGCGATTGATCTCCTGCGCCAGGTCGAGCCGCATCGCCTCCTTCGACAGCGTCGGCGGAACCTCGGCGACCCACGTGCCCGCCACCTTCGACGGCACGACGTAGACGTAGATCACGGTGCGGGTGACGCCGCTGATCGAGACCTTCTCCGGGTCGTCCATCTCGAACTTCTTCTGCGGCACCCAGCCGGCCAGGCCGTAGTCGTGCGACACCACCCGGGCGCCGGGGCGCAGCTCGGCGAGCAGCTTGGGCGTCAGCTGGTTCACCGTCTGCGGCAGCAGGTACATCGTCACCACGGTGGCCGGCGAGAT
>CAYLZU010000527.1:0-2043 GCA_964388005.1 uncultured Burkholderiaceae bacterium | reverse complement strand
GGGCTGATCCAGCCGGCGGAATTCCGCGCCATCCGCGGCGTGCGCACGATGGAGTTCGGCTGGGCGCTGGTCGCCTGCGCCGGCGTGCTGGTGTTCGGCACCCTGAAGGGGATCGTGGTGGCGATCATCGTCTCGATGATCGGCCTGGCGAGCCAGACCGCGCACCCGCGGGTGTCGGTGATCGGCCGCAAGCGCGGCGCCGACGTACTGCGGCCGGTCTCGCCCGAGCACCCGGACGACGAGACCTTCGAGGGCCTGCTGATCGTGCGGCCGGAGGGACGCCTGTTCTTCGTCAACGCGCAGTACGTCGGCGAGCGGATCCAGGCGCTGGTCGACGAGTACAAGCCGCAAGTCGTGGTGCTGGATCTGAGCCGGGTTCCCGACCTCGAGTACTCGGCGCTGCAGCTGCTGATGGAGGGCGAGAAGCGCGCCACCGAGGCCGGCACCGTCTTCTGGCTGGCGGGGCTGAACCCCGGCGTGCTGGAGATGGTGCGCCACGCCGGACTCGACCAGCGGCTCGGCCGCGAACGGATGCTGTTCAACGCGCGCGCGGCTATCGAGCGCTACCGGGCAATGCAGGAGGCGGGTGATGCGACGACGCCCGCCGCATCCTGATCAGGGACGTGCCGATGCGCGCCAACAGGCGCCGGCCGGCATGGTCCTGCGAGTTTCGTTGCAACGAGCACTGGAGGACCACTCATGCGTAGATTGATGATTGCAGCCGCACTGCTGGCATCGGGCGCCGCTGTCGCGGTCGAGTCGAGCACGTTCCAGTTACGGGACGCGAACGACCTGGTCCGGGCCTGCAGCGTGCCGGCCGACGACCCGCTGCACGCCAATGCGACCGGTTTCTGCCATGGCGTGCTGACCGGCGCCTATCGCTACTACGAGGCGACGGTGGCGGCCGACAAGCGCTTCGTCTGCGCGCCGAGTCCGCAGCCGACCCGCGCCGCGGTGATGAACGGATTCGTCGCCTGGGCCAAGGCGAACCCCGGGTACATGAAGGATGGACCGGTCGATACGCTGTTCCGGTACCTGGCCGAAACCTATCCGTGCCGCAAGTGAGCGGACCAAACACACCTTTGGCAAGGAGAACCACGATGACACGCAACCTCACGATCTGCTGCGCCGTCGCCGCCATCCTGGCGCTCGGCGGCTGCGAAACCATGACCGACACGCAGAAGCGCACCGCGACCGGGGCCGCGGTCGGCGGTGCCGTCGTCGGAATCGCCACCGGCGAATGGGGCTGGGCCGCCGCCGGTGCCGCGGCCGGCGCTGCGACGGGCTATCTCTACGACCAGCAGACGAAGAAGCACGAGCAGCAGGCCTACGACAAGGGTCTGAAGGACGGCCAGGCGAGCAAGCCGAAGTAGCGCGCCGGCAGGTCGGGCGACCTGCGCCGGCAGCGGTCCCGATAACCGGGCCTTGCCGCTGCGCGCTACGCCGCGCGCAGCGGCAGGTGGCAGACGCGAACCGACGGATCTTCCGGGTCCGGCGCGACGCTGAATCCGAGGCGCCTGGCCAGGCGCAGCATCGGCCGGTTGGCGGCGAGCACGAAGCCTTCCATCTGCTTCAGGCCGCGCCTGCCCGCGGCGTCGATCAGCGCGCGCATCAGCGTGCTCGCCAGCCCGGCGCCGCCGAACTCGTCGGCGACGCTGATCGCGAACTCGCAGGTCGCCGGGTCGCCCCGGCTGATGACGCAGATGGCGCTGCCGACGATGTCGATGCCGTCGGCGGCAGGCACGGTGGCGACGATGCCGATCCCCTCTTCCGGAAACATGGCGAGCGCCTGACGCAGGCGACCGACGTCGGGCTCGCGGACCGAGCGCATGAAGCGCATGTAGCGGGCGTCGGCGCTCATGCGGTCGAAAGCCTGGAGGATCTCCTCCTCGTCGGCGGCGCGAATCGCGCGCACGTGGACCGCACGGCCGTCGCGCAGGGTGGTGTCGAAAGCGGTGAATCCGGCGTCGGTCATCGTCGGTCGTCGCCTGCTCCGAGGGCGGCAGTACGCAGCGTTCGGTGCCGCTGCGCTCGACGCAGGAG
>CAYLZU010000526.1:0-2047 GCA_964388005.1 uncultured Burkholderiaceae bacterium | reverse complement strand
AGGGCGTGAAGATCAACGACAAGCACATCGAGGTGATCGTCCGCCAGATGCTGCGCCGGGTGCAGATCACCGATGCCGGCGACACGCCGTTCATTCCCGGCGAACAGGTGGAGCGGTCGGAGCTCCTGGACGAGAACGACAAGGCAATCAACAGGGGCGGGCGGCCGGCGCTGTACGAGAACATCCTGCTCGGCATCACCAAGGCGTCGCTGTCGACCGACTCGTTCATCTCCGCTGCCTCGTTCCAGGAGACGACCCGCGTGCTGACCGAGGCGGCGATCATGGGCAAGCGAGACGAACTGCGCGGACTGAAGGAGAACGTCATCGTCGGTCGGCTGATCCCGGCGGGCACCGGGCTTGCGTATCACCGCGCCCGCAAGGAAAAGGAGGAGTTCGAGGCCGCGGAGCGCGAAGCGCTGGCCGCACTCGAGGCGAGCAGCCGGGCGGCGGAAGCGGCGGCTCTGGAGTCGGCGGATGAGGCAGATGCCGGCGCCGCGGACGAGTCCTCCGGTGCGCAGTGAACCGCGGCGACGGGCGCGTCCGACACTTGCCTGTCGCGCCCCGGCGCGGACAAGGAAGCAGGTTGGACTCACCCGCCCCGATCCGGGTCCATCCCTTGTTGGAAAGGTCTTCGACTTCGACTTGACACTCTAGACGGTACCATCGGACAATCTCAGGCTCTTCGGATCCGGCAATCGGATCTGGCGCTCTTTGCTCTCGGCAGCAGCCTGCCGATTGATCGGCCGGACCGTCCGGTCAGGCGCCAGGTCGGGATACCGCTTCCGCAGATCGCCGCGGCCGAACAGAGCCGCGGCGCTACGACCGAACCAGCGAACACGACCAGGCCAATCTATGCCGACCATCAATCAGCTCGTGCGCAAGCCCCGGGTCATCGAGGGCATCAAGAGCAAGAGCCCGGCGCTGAAGAACAGCCCGCAGAAGCGAGGCGTGTGCACCCGCGTGTACACGACCACTCCGAAGAAGCCCAACTCGGCGCTGCGCAAGGTGGCCAAGGTGCGCCTGACCAACGGCTTCGAGGTGATTTCCTACATCGGCGGCGAAGGCCACAACCTGCAGGAGCACTCGGTGGTGCTGATTCGCGGCGGCCGCGTCAAGGACCTCCCGGGGGTGCGCTACCACATCGTCCGCGGTTCGCTCGATACGCAGGGCGTCAAGGATCGCAAGCAGTCGCGCTCCAAGTACGGCGCCAAGCGTCCGAAGGCTGCCTGACGGTCCCCATTCATCGGCCGTGCCGGTTCTCCAAAGGGCCGGCGGTCGAGTAGGTCGCAGCCCGTCACTATGGGGCTGCATTCGCGGCGCGATGCCGCTTCAGACTGAAGACCAGAGGAAACCAGAATGCCCCGTCGCCGCGAGGTTCCCAAGCGCGAGATCCTTCCGGATCCGAAGTTCGGCAGCTCCGAACTGACCAAGTTCGTCAACGTGATCATGCTCGACGGCAAGAAGGCCGTCGCCGAGCGGATCGTCTACGGCGCGCTCGACCAGATTGCCAAGAAGAGCGGCAAGGATCCCCTGGAGGTCTTCACGCTGGCGATCAGCAACGTCAAGCCGATGGTCGAGGTGAAGAGCCGACGCGTCGGCGGCGCCAACTACCAGGTTCCTGTCGAAGTCCGCCCGGTGCGTCGGCTGGCGCTGGCGATGCGCTGGCTGCGCGAGGCGGCCAAGAAGAGGGGCGAGAAGTCGATGCCGCTGCGGCTGGCGGGCGAACTGACCGAGGCCGCGGAAGGCCGTGGCGGCGCAATGAAAAAGCGCGAGGAAGTGCACCGCATGGCCGAGGCCAACAAGGCGTTCGCGCATTTCAGGTTTTGACCGTGGGGCGCTGCGCGCCCCACCCCAAGAGGTCCCTTTATGCCACGCAAGACGCCCATCGAGCGCTACCGGAACATCGGCATCTCGGCTCACATCGACGCCGGCAAGACCACGACGACCGAGCGCATCCTGTTCTACACCGGGGTCAACCACAAGATCGGCGAGGTGCACGACGGCGCCGCGACGATGGACTGGATGGAGCAGGAGCAGGAGCGCGGCA
>CAYLZU010000525.1:0-2050 GCA_964388005.1 uncultured Burkholderiaceae bacterium | reverse complement strand
CCGAGATCGTCGAGGCTCGCTTCCAGGGCCTGCAGATCGTCGCCGAGCGGCGAGCTCGACGGCGGTTCGACCGCACGCGCGGATGCCCGCGCCAGGCGCTGGTAGACGCGGGCAGCGGCGCGCTGCGCCTCGATCGCCTGCGCCGCCAGTTCCAGCGAGCGGACGTAACGCCGTTCGAGTTCGTCGTCGTCGCGCGCGGCGCCGGCGGCGAACAGCCCGCCGGCGAGCAGCAGCAGGCCGGCGGCGAGAACCAGCCCCGCCTTGGCCAATCGGCCGGAAGTGATCGAGAACGGCGTCGGCAACGAGCGCGTCCCTGGTCGCGGGTCGGCGACGCAGACCCGGCCGCGGCAGCGCCGCCGCGGCGCCGCTATGTTACCGACCCGTCCGCCGGATCAGACGCCCCAGGTGACGTCGACCCTCTTCTTCTGCGCCGCGCGCAGCATCTCCAGCAGCGGGTGCGCCCGCTGCGCCAGCGTGATCGCCGGCGCCGTTTCGCCGCCCTGTAATTCGCCGCGCCGCTGCGCCTGTTCCGCTTCCTCGCGGGCGCGGCGGATCTGCTCCTTCTCGTCCTCGACCGCCGCCGTGAGCCGGGCCAAGGCATCGCCGACCTGCTCGGCGCTGATGACGCCGCGCGGCGCGTCGGCCTTGCCGATGATGTCGAGAATCCTTCGCGCGGTCTCGGCGAACATGAAGATCTCGCCCGCGGCTTTGGAGCGGAACACGACCAGGGCCATGGGAGCGCCACGTTGCTGTTGGTCCATGCAGTCTAGCCCCTGCACGCCACCGATATACTCGCGACCCCCCGGCGGCATTTCGATGGAGTCAACATGGGCAAGGGCGACCTGCGCACGCGGCGCGGCAAGATCTACAACGGCAGCTACGGCAAGACCCGGCCCGGCCGCGTCAAGAAAAAGGACGCCGAGGCGCAGAAGTCGACGCCGCGGACACGCAAGTAACCGTCGGCTCCATGGCCGGTGCGCCGCGCCCGGCCGGCCGCACCGGCAACGCCCGCTTCGGCGCGGCGGCGCTGTGCCTGCTGCTCGCGGCCTGCACTGCGCGCTTCGACTGGCGCGACGTCCGCCAGCCCGAGGCAGGTTTCTCCATCGCCCTGCCGGACAAGCCGCAGACGGTCGTCCGCGAGATCGCCTTCGACCACCCGGCCGGGCCGGTGCGCGCCGAGATGGCGATGGTGTCGACCGGGGTCGGGGCTTCGCTGTTCGCCGTCGGGTCGACGCGGCTGCCGGCGCTGGTCGTCGATTCGCCGCCGGCGCTCGCGGCGACCCTGGACTGGTTTCGCGGCGGCCTGCTGCGCAATGTCCGGGCGACGGGCGTCGTTGCCGTCGTTGCGCCGCCACCGCCCGGCCTGGGCGCGCGGCGCCTGCAGGCGGCGCAGGGCTTCATCGCTTCCGGCGTCGCCGGAAGCGGCCGTCCGGCGCGGCTTGCGGTGCGCCTGTACGTGGTCGATGATCGGCTTTTCCAGCTTGTCGCGCTCGGCGCCGAAGGCGAGATTCCGCCGCCGGCGCTGGAGACCTTCTTCGATTCGTTCCGCCTGACGCCCTGACCGGCAGGCAGCGTTCGGCGGCAATGCCGCCGTTCCCGCGACGCGGCCGGGCGCGACAGCCCATCGCCACGGAGGCCCGCATGAAACTCGAGAACCCGCTGACCGGCACCATGGTGTCGCTGGACGACTGGTGGATGCCATTCACCGCCAACCGCCAGTTCAAGGCGGCGCCGCGCCTGCTGGCGAAGGCCGAGGGGATGTACTACTGGACGCCGGACGGCCGCCGGATCCTCGACGGCACCGCCGGCCTGTGGTGCGTCAACGCCGGCCACAACCGCAAGCCGATCGTCGAGGCGGTGCAGAAGCAGGCAGCGACGATGGACTACGCGCCGCCGTTCCAGGTCGGGCATCCGGTGGCGTTCGAGGCGGCCACCGCGGTCGCCAACGTGGCGCCCGCCGGCCTGCGGCACGTGTTCTTCGTCAATTCCGGGTCCGAAGCCGCCGACACGGCGATCAAGATGGCGCTCGCCTACCACCGCGCCCGCGGCG
>CAYLZU010000524.1:0-2060 GCA_964388005.1 uncultured Burkholderiaceae bacterium | reverse complement strand
GGCGCGGATCGACTTGCGCGCTACCAGCGTGTTGCGATGGATGCGCACGAAGCGGGGGCCGAACTCCTCTTCCAGCGAGGTCAGCGACTCCTCGGTCAGGTGTTCGCGCTGCGGCGTGCGGATGGTCACGTACTTCAGCTCGGCGCGCAGGAAGACGATGTCGTCGACCGGCACCAGCGACATCCGGCCGCGCTCCGAGATCGTCAGGTGGGTGCGCTGATTGCCGAGCGCGCGGGCGACGTCGGCCAGCCGCGGTTCGTTCTGCGCCAGCCGGCTGGCGCGCGCCAGCGCGTCGGCCAGGCGGTCGACGCGGACGGGCTTGAGCAGGTAGTCGAGCGCGCGCACCTCGAACGCCTCGAGCGCGTGCTCGTCGTGGGCGGTGACGAAGACGACCGCCGGCGGATGCTCGCGCGCCGCCAGGTGGCGCGCGACTTCGATGCCGCTCATGCCGGGCATCGAGATGTCGAGCAGCACGATGTCGGGCGCGTCGCGGTCGACCGCTTCCAGCGCCGCCGGGCCGTTGTCGACGGCGCCGATCACGGTGCACGGGAACTTGGTCGCGATCTCGGCCAGCAGCTGCTGCATGCGCAGCCGCGCCGGCGGCTCGTCGTCGACAATCAGGATCTTGCTCGTCATCCGTTGGCTCGCTTCTCGACAGGGATCGACATCGTCAGCTCGAACCGGTCGTGGCGCACGCGGGTCGTCAGCTGGCCCTCCAGATCGTAGATCAAAGCCAGCCGTCCGCGGATGTTGGCCAGGCCGATCTGGTTGCCTTCGCGCTGCAGCGGGTCCTTGGCGAGCGGATTGCTGACGAACAGCTCCAGCCGGAAGCCGAGCTGGCGCACGCGCACGACGATGCGGCAGTCGCCGGCCAGCCGCTCGGCGCCGTAGCGCACCGCGTTCTCGATCACCGGCTGCAGCAGCAGCTGCGGCACGCGGGCGCGCGGGTGCACGGCGCCGATGTCCCACTCGACCTGCAGGCGCTCGCCCAGACGCGTCTGCTCGATCTCGACATAGCGGCGGCACAGGTCGAGTTCCTGCTCCAGCGGCACCAGCCGGCGGACGTCGCCCATCACGGCGCGGAACAGCTCCGCCACCGACTCGAGCATCCGCTCGGCCTGCGGCGGATCGGAGCGCACGACGGCCATCACCGCGTTCAGACTGTTGAAGAAGAAATGCGGCCGGATGCGCGACTGCAGCGCCTGGAACCGGGCCTCGGTCACCGCCGGCGAGAACGCCCGCTCGCGCAGTTCGACGTAATGCTGGGCGGCGATGCCGACCGCCAGCGCCACCAGCAGCACCGCCCAGCGCGAGCCGGCGGACAGTTCCGGACCCATCGGGCCGACCAGCAGCAGGGTCGTCGCCGTGCACGCCACCGGCACCAGCCATGCCAGGGGCCTCTGCACGCCGACCGGCAGCTCCGGAAGGTAGCGGCGCAGCGCGCACCACGCCAGCAAGGTCATCAGCAGCGCCGGTTCGACTACCGCCGACAGCTCGACGAACCGCTCCCAGGCCAGCGCCGGCCTGGCGTGGCTGACGAGCAATGCCAGCGCCACCGCCGCATTGACCCCGAGGGCGACGCGCAGCACCGTGCCGACGTTGCAGCCGTCAGGCACCACCTGCTTCGGCGCCGGCGCGGCGACGTCCTGGCGCGAGGCAGCGGCGGGAACGGCGACGGCCTTCTCGGTCATCGGCGGCAAGTCAGTCGGGCCGATGCGCCACGAAGGCAGCCGCCCAGGCCCGGAGAGCCGGTTCGCGGACAGCGCTTCGGCGCCCGCCGTCGCTTCCCGGCCAAGCTCTTACACTGCCGATGGCGAGCACACCGCATCGAAACTCCTCCCGCCGGCGTGCCCACGGACTCCGCGGCCCGACGCATCGATCCCCCCGGAATTATGTCAGCACACTCCTCTTCGCTCGACCGCAAACACACTGGCTGGTCGGCCCGCTTCAGCGAGCCGGTCGCCGACTTCGTGCTGCGCTACACCGCCAGCGTCGGATTCGACCGGCGGCTGGCCTTCGCCGACATCGACGGCTCGCTGGCGCACGCGGCGATGCTGGCC
>CAYLZU010000523.1:0-2068 GCA_964388005.1 uncultured Burkholderiaceae bacterium | reverse complement strand
GGTGTTGCCGGAGGTGATGGTCGGCATCACGGACGCGTCGACCACGCGCAGCCGGTCGATGCCGCTCAGCCGCAGGCGAGAATCGCCCACCGCCAGCGGATCGTCCGCCGGACCCATCCTGCAGGTGCCGATCGGGTGGAAGATGGTCGTGCCGATATCGCCGGCGGCGCGCAGCGGCTCGTCGTCGCTCTGCACCGCAGGACCTGGCAGGAATTCGTCCGGCGTGTAGCGGGCCAGCGCCTTCGCCAGCACGATGCGGCGCGTCAGCCGCAGCGAATCGACGGCGACCTCCTGGTCCTCCGGCGTCGACAGGTAGTTGGGCTGAATCTCCGGCGCGGTGCGCCGCTGGAGTGGCGCACTGGAGGACCCGCCGCGCTCACGCGCGCGACTCCGCCTCGGCGCGGGGCTCGCTCGTCGGAGTCTTCTGCTGCATCAGCCGCAGCAGCGTCGCGAGCGTGATCGACTTCAGCGTCGCCTTGGCCATCTCGTCGATCTCGCCGAGCACGGCCGACAGCGCGCGGTCGGCCGGCGTGCGGCCGTTGCGGTCGGTGCTGCCGCTGCCGACGTCCTCGAAGCGCGCGATCACGTCGAGCAGCGTCAGCCGCCGCGCGTTGGCGGCAAAGCGGTAGCCGCCGCCGACGCCGCGCACCGACTGCACGATGCCGGCGCGCGCCAGTTCGGCCAGCACCTTGGCCAGGTGGTGCGGTGACACGTCGTATTTCTGCGCGATCTCGGCGGCCGAGATGTGGCGGGTCGGATCGGCGGCGAACTCCGAGAGGCTGTAGAGCGCCAGCAGGCTGTTGCGCTGCAGCTTCATCCGTCGAGGTCCATCTCGAGCGGGATGAAGCGGCCGGCCATCATCCCCTGGCTGCGGAAGAACGAGAGGATGAGAGTGTTGTCGCTGGCCAGCATCGTGCGCACCTTGCGCACGCCGGCGCGGCGGAAGCCGGCGAGAATCGACTCCAGCAGCCGCGTGCCGATGCCGGACTGGCGCGCGTCCGGCCGCACGTCGATGGCGAACACCCAGCCGCAGGGCGGGGCGCCGAACTCCCAGTCGCGCACCTCGCCGATGATGAAGCCCACCACCTCGCCGCCGGACTCGGCGACGAGGAACTGCGCCCCCGGCGCGGCGGACTCGCCGTAGCGGCGATAGACGGAGCGCCAGTAGTCGCGCTTCTCCAGCCCGGTGACATCGGTGTCGATGGCGATCACCGCCTCGAGGTCGGCGCGCCGCACCGGCCTGACCGACAGTTCCCTGCGGGCCGGCGCCGGCGGAGGCTGTTCGGAACGCTCGGCTTTCTTCCTCGCCATTGACCTGAATTAAAGAATACCGGTATTGAATTGCAAGAATAGCCGGACTCGGCCGCCGCCGGGCAGCGGGCGCATCGGTCCGATGGGCGCGCGCAACGGTCGCGGCAACGAGCGCGGCAGGACCCCTGCTGCCGAGGTGCTGCGGGCGGCCGCGGGACGGGCGGCCGTTGCACGGCGGAGGCAGCGGGGGTTCGATGCAGCACGCCACGGAGACGAACGAATGACCCGTTGGGCAATGGTCGCCGACCTGCGCCGCTGCGTCGGCTGCCAGACCTGCACGGCCTCGTGCAAGCTCACCAATGCGACGCCGGTGGGCGTGCAGTGGCGCCGCGTGCTCGACATGGAGTTCGGCGAATACCCGGAAGTACGGCGCGCCTTCGTGCCGGTCGGCTGCCAGCATTGCGACGAGCCGCCGTGCGTGGCCTCGTGCCCGACCACCGCCACGCGCAAGCGCGCCGACGGCGTCGTCACCATGGACTACGACCTGTGCATCGGCTGCGCCTACTGTGCCGTGTCGTGCCCGTACCAGGCGCGCTATCGCACCCTGCGTCCTGCCTTCGCCTACGGCGAACCGATCGAAAGCGAGAAGCGGACGCACCGTGCCGAGCGGCTGGCGGTGGCCACCAAGTGCACCTTCTGCGTCGACCGCATCGACGACGGACTGGCGCGCGGGCTCGCGCCCGGCGTCGATCCGGAAGCGACTCCGGCCTGCGTCAACGCCTGCATCGCCAAGGCGATGACCTTTGGCGATCTCGAC
>CAYLZU010000522.1:0-2090 GCA_964388005.1 uncultured Burkholderiaceae bacterium | reverse complement strand
GTCAGGCCATCGGCGTCATCGACAACCCCATCCAGCGCGAGCGGCACACCGAGCATCAATGCTTCGCCGGCTCCGGCATCAAGGTAGTGCGGCTAACCCATCATCTGGCTCGGCAGCCACAGCGCGATCCCGGGGAAGAACGAGATCAGCACCATCGCCAGGAACATCAGCAGCACGAACGGCAACGAGCCCTTCAGCACCTGGGGCAGCGGCACGTCGGGCGCCACGCCCTTCAGCACGTAGAGATTGAGCCCCACCGGCGGCGTGATCAGCCCGACCTCCATGTTGATGGTCAGGATCACCGCGAACCAGATCAGGTCGAAGTTCGCCGCCTCCAGCACCGGGGTGAGGATCGGCATCACCATGACGATGATCGCCACCGGCGGCAGGAAGCAGCCGGCCACCAGCAGGAAGACGTTGATCGCGGCGAGCAGCAGCCAGCGGTTCATCTCCAGGTCGACCAGCCACTGCGCCGCCGACTGCGTGACGTACAGCAGCGACAGCATGTAGGAGAACACCGCCGCGGCGCCGATGATCATCAGGATCATGGTCGACTCGCGCACCGTGTCGCGGAAGATGCGCCACTGGTCCGCCAGCCGCCACTGCCGGTAGATGACGACCACCAGCACCAGCGCCAGCACCGCCGACAGCGCCGCCACCTCGGAGGGCGTGGCCAGGCCGCCGTACATCGCGTAGCCGATGGCGAACACGATGGCCAGGAACGGCGATACCCGGCCCAGCCCCTCGACCTTCTGCTTCAGCGTGTAGCGCGGTGTCTCCGCCTGCGGCGTGGCGCGCTGCGCCGCCCGCTGCGCCAGCAGGGTGGCGATCCAGGCATAGGCGGCGAACAGCGCCACCAGCAGCAGCCCCGGGATCACGCCGGCGAGGAACAGGCGGCCGATCGAGGTCTCGGTCACCAGCCCGTAAAGGATCATGGTGATCGACGGCGGAATCAGGATGCCGAGCGTGCCGCCGGCGCAGATCGAGCCGGTGGCCAGCGCCGGCGGCACGCCGCGCCTGATCATCTCCGGCACGCCGGACTTGCCGATCGCGGCGGCGGTGGCCGGGCTCGAGCCGCAGATCGCCGAGAACACGCCGCAGGCGAGGATGTTGGCGATCACCAGGCCGCCGGGCACGCGGTCGAGCCAGCGGTGCAGCGACTCGTAGATGTCGCGGCCGGCGGCCGAGGCGCCGATCGCGGCGCCGAGCAGCACGAACAGCGGGATGGTGAGCAGCGCGAAGGAGGCCAGCTCGTCCATCATCAGGATCGGCACGTTGGCGAGCGCCGCCGGACCCTTGAAGAGCCACAGGAACGCCACCGCGACCAGCGTCAGCCCCCAGGCGATCGGCAGCCCGGAGAACAGCACCACCAGGGTCACGCCGAGGATCAGCGCGCCGATCTGCAGTTCGTTCATCGGTCGCCCGCGGCGAAGGTCTCGCGCAGCAGGTCGGCGACGTACTGCAGCGCCGTCAGGCCGAACCCGACCGGCATCGCCACGTACAGCAGCCACTTCGGCGGCGCCCAGGCGCTTTCGGTGCGCTCGCCGCGGGCATAGGCGTGCAGCGTCAGCTCGGCGCCGGCCCAGGCCAGGTACAGGCATACCGCCAGCCCGACGAGGCCGATGACGAACGCCAGCGGCCGGTTGAAGCGGCGCGGCAGGTAGTGCGACAGCAGGTCGACGCCGACATGACCCTGGGTGGCGAGGCAGTACGGCGAGGCGAGGAACAGCGACGCCACCATCATGAACACCGCGAACTCGAGCTCCCACCAGGTCGAGTAACCCAGCGCGCGGTAGACGATGCTCCAGCTGATCACCAGTGCCGCCGCCAGCAGCATCACGGCGGCGATCACGGCGCAGGCCGTGCTCAGCCGGAACGCCGCGCGCACGAAGGCAGGCAGCATCGCAGGTTCGCAAAACAAACGGGCCAGTCGCCCGGCCCGTGCCGGATCAGCGGGCGCAGCCGGTCACTTCACCGCCACCAGCGCGTCGAGCAGATCCTTGGCGGTGGCCGACCTGGCGGCGAACTCCTTCCACGCCGTGTCCTTGGCCAGCGCCACCCACTGGTCGTACTCGGCCTGGGTCATCTCG
>CAYLZU010000521.1:0-2117 GCA_964388005.1 uncultured Burkholderiaceae bacterium | reverse complement strand
CGCGAGGCCGACCCGATGTGGCGCATGCCGCTGTGGCAGCCGTACCGGCCGCGGCTGAAGAGCAGCGTGGCGGATCTGAACAACGTCGCCGACGGGCCGATGGCCGGCGCGGTCAACGCCGCGTTGTTCCTGCAGGAGTTCGTCGCCCCCGGCGTGCCGTGGATCCACCTCGATCTCTTCGGCTGGAATCCGTGGGCCGCACCAGGCCGGCCGGTCGGCGCGCAGGCGCAGTGTTTGCGGGCGCTGTATTCGCTGATCTCGGAGCGGTTTGCTCCGACTGGGGAAGCGAAGGGCAAGGCTAGGGGGAACGCGAAGGCGCAGGCGAAGCGGCCACGCTGATCCGCGGACGACCTCGTCGCCCCGGCGCAGGCCGGGGCCTAATTTCGCGCCGGACTGGATCCCGGCCTTCGTCGGGACACACTGGGCCCAAGACCGGGCCCGACGCCGGGATCTCCGCCGTCAACTCCGCCCGTACCGCTCCAGCGTCAACCCGTCGAGATCGATCTCCGGCCTGCGGCCGCTGATGAGATCCGCGATCACGCGGCCGGTGCCGGCGGCCATGGTCCAGCCGAGCGTGCCGTGGCCGGTGGCGAGATACAGGTTCGCGTAGCGCGTGCCGCCGACGATCGGCGTGCCGTCGGGAGTCATCGGCCGCAGCCCGGTCCAGAACTCGGCGCGGCTGATGTCGCCGCCGTCGGGGAAGAGATCGGCGACCACGTGGTCGAGCGTCGCACGGCGGGCCTGGCGCAGCTTCAGGCTGTAGCCGGCGAGCTCGGCCGTGCCGCCGGCGCGGATGCGGTCGCCCAGGCGGGTCACCGCGACCTTGTGCGTCTCGTCCATCACCGTCGACTCCGGCGCGCCGCCGGCATCGGTGATCGGCACCGTGATCGAGTAGCCCTTGACCGGATACACCGGAAGGTCGAGCCCCAGCGGGCGGGCCAGCAGCGGCGAGTAACTGCCGAGCGCCAGCACGCAGGCATCGGCGCCGACGCTGCCGGACGAGGTGGCAACGCCGTCGATGCGGCCGGACACTGCATTCGGCTGCTCGATGCGCGTGCCGTAGCGGAACTCGACGCCGAGCGCGGCAGCCATCGCCGCGAGCGCCTGCGTGAACCTGAAGCAATCACCGGTCTCGTCGCCGGGCAGGCGCAGCCCGCCGACGAATTTCCCGCGCACGCGCGCCAGCGCCGGCTCGTGGACGATGCAGCCGTCGCGGTCCAGCAGCTCGAACGGCACCCCGAAGCGGCGCAGGATCTCGATGTCGGCGGAGGTCGAGTCGAGCTGCTGCTGGGTGCGAAACAGCTGCAGCGTGCCCTGCATCCGCTCGTCGTAGACGATGCCGGTTTCGGCGCGCAGCCGGCGCAGGCAGTCGCGGCTGTACTCGGCCAGCCGGACCATCCGGCTCTTGTTGATGTCGTAGGCGCGGGCGGTGCAGTTGGCCAGCATCGCCAGGCCCCAGCGCCACATCGCCCAGTCCGCCAGCGGCCAGACGACCAGCGGCCGGTGCCTCATCAGCAGCCACTTGATCGCCTTCAAAGGCACGCCCGGCCCGGCCCACGGCGCCGAGTAGCCGGGCGAGACTTCGCCGGCATTGGCGAAATTGGTCTCCAGACCGGCGGCCGGCTGGCGCTCCAGCACCGTGACCCGGTGACCGTCGCGGGCAAGGTGATAGGCGACCGACGTGCCGATGACGCCGGCGCCGAGCACGGCAACGTGCAAGGCGATCTCCCGAGGACCGGCCGGCAGTCTATCGGCGCGCGGCGCGGTGTCATTCGCCGCCCGCCGAATGCGTCTACCATCGGCACGGAACAACCCATCGGCGATCCGCGATGAACACTCCGAAGCCCGAACCGCTGCCGGCGATCGATCCCGACCAGGGCGTGCCGGTGTCCGTCAAGATCCGCGAGCGGCTGAAGCAGGCGCGCACCCGCTTCCACGCCAACGACAACATCTCCCGCTTCATCGAGCCGGGCGAACTCGAGGCGTTGAAGGCCGAGGTCGAAGGCAGGCTGCTCGAGGTGCTCAACAGCCTCGTCATCGACACCGACAACGACCACAACAGCCGCGACACCGCCAGCCGGGTGGCCAAGATGTACCTGACCGAGGTCTTCCGCGGC
>CAYLZU010000520.1:0-2134 GCA_964388005.1 uncultured Burkholderiaceae bacterium | reverse complement strand
GACCTCGAATGCCCGAACGTCGCCGCGACACAGGCACCGCCGGTGCGGT
Organism: uncultured Burkholderiaceae bacterium; assembly: GCA_964388005.1. Lineage (GTDB taxonomy): Bacteria > Pseudomonadota > Gammaproteobacteria > Burkholderiales > Burkholderiaceae_F > JADJWR01. Next base: position 2,085 of record CAYLZU010000520.1, on the reverse strand, counting down.
AACCGCAGCGAGGCGCTGCCGGGATCGTCCCCGGCAGCGCCTTCCTGCTCCTACTTCAGGATCCGCAGCAGGTTGTGCCGGGTGTCGGTGAAGGTCGGCAGGTCGAAGCGCTCCTCGATCCGCTGCGACGCTTCGAGGATGCGCGGGTGCGCGAGCAGCTTCGCGTCGCGCGTGACCAGCACCTGGTCGGTGGCCGACATCCAGTAGGCGAGGCCGCTGCGGTCCTCCGGCCAGTCGGACACCAGGCGCGCCTCCATGCCCTGCTCGGCGGCCAGCCGCTGGATCACCGGCGCCAGGTCGATGTAGCGGTTGGTCGCCTGGAAAACGATCACCCCGCCCGGCGCCAGATGGCGCACATAGAGCGCCATCGCTTCGCGGGTGAGCAGGTGCATCGGCACCGAGTCGCCGGCGAAGGCGTCGATGCCGAGCACGTCGTAGGCGCGCGAGCCGCCCTGCTTCAGCTCCCGCTCCAGGCTCAGCCTGCCGTCGCCGAGGACGATGTCGATCGCCGCCTTCGAGTCGCGCCGGAAAGTGAACTCGCGCCGCTCGACGTCGATCACCGTCGGGCTGATCTCGTAGAAGGTCAGCGTGTCGCCTTCGCGCCCGTAGGCGGCGATCACCCCGGCGCCGAGCCCGATGACGCCGATCCGGCGCGGTGACGGCCGCGCCTCGTTCATCGCCGCGAACAGCCTTCCGTAGCCCGAGGTCGGGCCGAAGTAATCGGCCGGCTGGCCGCGGTGGCGCTCATCGAGCAGCTGGCCGCCGTGCATGATCGCGCCGTGCAGCATGGCGCGGTAGCGGACACCGTCGACCTCACGGTCCTGAGTCCGCACGACGCCGTAGAAGTCGCGCTCCATCACCCGCTTGCCGGCGCCGTAGTCGATGGCGGCGTCGACGGCGAAGTAGGCGGTCATCGCCGCCGCCGCCAGGCCGATCCATCGCGCCGCGCCCGCCAGCCGCAGCGCGATCAGCAGCGCCAGAGCCACCAGCGCGATGTTCAGCTCGAAGTAGCCGCGCAGGACGTTCGGCGCCACCAGCGCCACCAGCACCGCCCCGGCGGCGCCGCCCGCCGACAGCATCAGGTAGAAGCGGGTCAGGTGCTCCGGCGAAGGCTTGGCGCGCGCCAGTTCGCCGTGGCAGACCATGCAGGCGACGAAGAGCCCGGTGAAATACAGCGGCACCGCGGTGCGCAGGTCGAGCGAGGCGATCTGCGAGGCCATCGCCGGCACCGCGATCAGCGCCGCGCCGACGAAGACCGGCCGCAGGTACCAGCGCGGGTGGTCGAAGCTGAGGATGAACGTGAGCAGGTACAGCGACAGCGGCAGCACCCACAGGAACGGCACGCTGGCGATGTTCTGGGTCACGTGGTTGGTGACGGCGAGCAGCATCACCGACCCCATCGCCGCCAGCGCCAGCCACAGCCACTGCGTGGCCGCCGCCGGCGGTGCTGAGTGCCCGGCATCGGCTTGCTGCTGCGATGCCGCCCGCGGTTCGCCCGCGCCGGCCGCCCGCAGCGACTGCCACGCCACGGCCAGGCACAGCGCGACGAAGGCGACATACAGCGCCGACCACGCGAGGCCGAGCTGGCGCAGGTCGAACCACGGCTCGGCGAGCACCGGAAAGCCGAGCAGCGCCAGCAGCGAGGCAAGATTCGACAGCGCGAAGAGGCGATACGGCACCACGGTGCGGAAACGGCCCCAGTACCACGCTTGCAGCAGCGGCGTGGTCGTCGACAGCAGGAAGTACGGCAGGCCGATGGTGGCCGCCAGCAGCAGCAGGATGCGCAGGATCGGCGCCTCGTCGCCGTGCGGCTTCCAGCCGTCTCCGGCGAGGATCGGCAGCGACGCCAGCGACAGCGCCAGCAGCAGCGCGTGCAGCAGCGTCTGCCGCCGCGCCCCGAGCCGCGTGGTCGCGTCGGCATAGGCGTAGCCGGCGAGCAGCGCGCTCTGGAAGAACACCAGGCAGGTGGTCCACACCGACGAAGCGCCGCCGAACCAGGGCAGGATCTGCCTGGCGATGATCGGCTGCACCAGGAACAGCAGGAACGCCGACAGGAAGATGGTGGCGGCGTAGGGCGCCACGGCG
>CAYLZU010000519.1:0-2138 GCA_964388005.1 uncultured Burkholderiaceae bacterium | reverse complement strand
GGCTCCAGCGCCGGCGGCGCCTGCCGGCACGCGTCCTTGACGTACGGGCAGCGCGAGGAGAACACGCATCCCACTGGCGCCGCCCTCGGGCTCGGCGTCTCCCCTTGCAACGGCGGCGCCTCGCGGCGCCGGCGCGGGTCGACCGACGGCACCGCCTGCAGCAGCGCCCGCGTGTACGGATGCGCCGGGCGGCCGAAGATGCGGTCAACCGGGCCGTGCTCGACGATGCGGCCGAGGTACATGATCGCCACGTGGTCGCTGACATGCTCGACCACCGACAGGTCGTGGCTGATGAACACGTAGGCCAGCCCCATCTCGCGCTGCAGCCGCACCATCAGGTTCAGCACCTGGCTCTGCACCGAGACGTCGAGCGACGAGACCGGCTCGTCGGCGATCACCAGCTTCGGCTCGAGCGCCAGCGCGCGGGCGACGCCGATGCGCTGCCGCTGGCCGCCGGAGAACTCGCTCGGATAGCGGTCCATCGCGTCGGCGGCCAGGCCCACCTTCGCCAGCAGCGCCCGCACCCGGTCGAGTTGATCCGACTTGCGGCCGATGCCGTGAACGACCAGCGGCTCGCGCACGATCTCGCCGACCGTCAGCCGCGGATTCAGCGACGAATACGGATCCTGGAAGATCATCTGGATCTCGCGCCGCAGCCGCAGCAGGTCGGCGCCGCGCGCGTGCGCCAGATCGCGGCCCTCGAACCGCACCCGCCCGGCGGTCGGCTCCTCCAGCCGCATCAGCGTCCGGCCGAGGGTGGACTTACCGCAGCCGGACTCGCCCACCAGGCCCAGCGTCTGCTCCGGCAGCACCGAGAGGCTGACGCCGGCCACGGCCCGGACGGTGCCGACGGTGCGGCCCCAGATGCCGCCGCGCACCGGATAGTGCTTGTGCAGGTCCTGCACCTCCAGCAGCGGCCGGGCGCTGTCGGCTGCGACGGTCACCGCCCGGCTCCCCGCGCCACGCGCGCCGGGCCGTGTGCTTCGGAACGGCGGCCCGGGTTCATGCCGCGCTCCGTCCGGCCTCGGCGGGCGGCAGCGGAAAGTGGCAGGCCACCTGGCCGCCGCCGTCGTCGTGCAGCCGCGGATCCTGGCCGCGGCAGCGGCTGCGCTCGTCGGTGCCGAGCGCGGCATGGCGGGCGCAGCGGTCGGCGAACCGGCAGCCCGGCGGCGGCTGCATCAGCGACGGAACGGTGCCCTCGATGGTCGGCAGCTCCGCCTTGCGCGCCACTGCCTTGCGCGGAATGCTGTCGAGCAGGCCGCGCGTGTACGGGTGGCGCGGCGCCTCGAACAGTTCCACCGCCGGCCGGCGCTCGACGACGCGGCCGGCATACATGACGACGACGACGTCGCACATCTCGGCGATCACGCCCATGTCGTGGGTGATGAACAGCAGCGCCGCGCCGGTGCGCCGCTTAAGCTCGCGCATCAGGTGCAGGATCTGCGTCTGCACGGTGACGTCGAGCGCGGTGGTCGGCTCATCGGCAATGAGAAGCCGCGGCTCGCACAGCAGCGCCATGGCGATCATCACCCGCTGTTTCATGCCGCCGGACAGCTCGTGCGGATAGGCGTCGAGCCGTGACTCGGGGTCGGCGATGCCGACGGTGCGCAGCATCTCGGCGGCGCGCAGCCGCGCCGCCGCCCGCGCCAGCCCGAAGCGAAGCTGCAGCACTTCCCATAGCTGGCGCTCGATGGTGAACACCGGGTTCAGCGAGGTCATCGGGTCCTGGAAGACCATCGCGATGTCGCGCCCGCGCAGCTGCTGCAACGCCTCGGCCGGCAACCGAAGGATGTCCTGGCCGTCGAAACGGATCGCGCCGCCGAGGATCACCCCCGGCGGGCTCGGCACCAGCCGCAGGATCGACGAGGCGGTGACGCTCTTGCCGCAGCCGGACTCGCCGACGACGCCGACGGTCTGCCCGGCCTCGATCCGGAACGACACGCCGTCGACGGCGCGCACGCGGCCGGCTTCGGTGTCGAAGCCGACCCGCAGGTCCTCGATGTCGAGCAGCGGCTTCGAATCACTCACTGGACGCCCTCCGCGCTTCGCGCTGCGGGGCTGAGTGCTTGGGGCGGCCCGGCGCGCTTGTATGTTGTCCACTCATCGGAGAGCTCCGATGAGAATAGACAGCGACGGAA
>CAYLZU010000518.1:0-2143 GCA_964388005.1 uncultured Burkholderiaceae bacterium | reverse complement strand
GGCTGGGCGCGCGTCTCCGGCACCGCTGCGGCGAACAGCACTGCCGCCGCCAGCCATCCAGCGACCCGTAATCGGACTGCCTCCAAGTCGATCTCCCCGCGCGAACCAGTCGTCAAGATAGCCGAACAGATGAAGAAAAGCGCATCCGGATGCGGCAGCATTTGTCTTCGACCGTGCGGCCGAAGGCGGGCCGGCGCTCGACCGGCGCCGCCGCTCCAACCGCCGCAGGCCGCCTGACACCAGGGCCGACCGCAACCGTGACCGCGAAGCCACGCATCCTGATCGCCGACGATTCGCGGATCGTGCGCGCGATCATCGCCCAGCACGTGCGCGAGCGGTTCGACGTGCGCGAGGCCGCCGACGGCGAGACGGCCTGGCAGGCGATCCTCCTCGACGGATCGATCCGCATCCTGCTCACCGACCTGTCGATGCCGAAGGCCGATGGCCTGGAGCTGATCACCCGCGCCCGCGCCTCGAAGGTGCAGCGGATCCGCGAACTGCCGATCCTGGTGCTGTCGGCGGCCGACGAACAGGCCGAGTGCGACCGCGCCGCCGCCGCCGGTGCCACCGACTTCGTCGCCAAGGGCGTCGGCGCGCCGGAACTGAACTCGCGCCTGGAACTGCTGCTGAAGCTGACCTCGACCCGAGAGGCGCTGGCCGAGAGCCGCGCGGCGCTGGAGTCGGCGCGCACCGTCGACCCCGAGACCGACCTGCTGACGCCCGCGTTCTTCGATCGCCAGGTCGACAAGCTGATCGCCTTTTCGCGGCGCAACATCACCGAGGTGGCGGTGCTGTGCATCGTCGTCGAGCTCGCCTCGCCGCAGCCAGACACCTGGGAGGGCGAGGTCGACCAGCGGCTCCGCCTCGTGGGGCGGTCGCTGGCGGCGGCGATCCGGCTCGAGGACCTGGCCACGCGCTCCGACCGCCACGAGTTCTGCGTCGCCACCCAGAGCGACGGGGTCGCCAACGTGCTGCGCTTCGCGGCGCGGCTGCGCAAGATCCTCGAGAACTCCGACGTCGCCGGCAGCGGCGTCGAGGTGTGGACCAGCATCGGTGTCGCCTGTCTGTCGGAGGACATGCGGCTCGGCGCCGAACAGTTGCGCCAGATCAGCCAGAAGCGGGCCCAGCAGGCTCAGGCGAGCCGCACCCGGCGTATCGTTCTGGGCGCCGGAGAGGCCGGCGCGGCCGACAGCGGCGCGCGCGCGGACGCGGGTTCGATGGACGTCAACCTGGCGCTGACCCTGATCCGATCGGGGCGCGGCGCCGAAGTCGTGCCCCACCTGCCCCGGCTTGTGCACCAGCTTCGCCCGCTGATGGCCTTGGTGCGGCAGCAGAAAGAACTCGCGCAACAGAACAAGGAGACCGTCGTCCATGGCAGCCTACAAGGAGTTCCACGCCCGCTCGATCAACGATCGTGACGCCTTCTGGGCCGAGCAGGCCCGCCTGATCGACTGGCAGGCGCCGTTCGAGCGCACGCTCGACTATTCGCGACCGCCGTTTGCGCGCTGGTTCGTCGGCGGCCGCACCAATCTCTGCCACAACGCCATCGACCGCCACCTCGCCGCCCGCGGCGGCGAGCCGGCGCTGATCTTCGTCTCGACCGAGGTCGAGCAGGAGAAGACCTACACCTTCAGCCAGCTGTACCGCGAGGTGAACCGCATGGCGGGCATCCTGCGCGGGATGGGCGTGAACCGCGGCGACCGGGTGCTGATCTACATGCCGATGATCCCCGAGGCGGCGTTCGCGATGCTCGCCTGCGCCCGCATCGGCGCCATCCACTCGGTGGTGTTCGGCGGCTTCGCCTCGGTGAGCCTCGCCTCGCGCATCGACGACGCGCAGCCGAAGGTGATCGTCAGCAGTGACGCCGGCTCTCGCGCCGGCAAGGTGGTGCCGTACAAGGGCCTGCTCGACGAGGCGATCCGCCTGTCGAAGAGCCCGCCGGCCAAGGTGCTGCTCGTCGACCGCGGCCTGGCGCCGATGGCGAAGACCGCCGGCCGCGACCTCGACTACGCCAGCGAGCGCGCCGCGCACATGAACGACGAGGTGCCATGCGAGTGGATGGAATCGAGCGAGCCGTCCTACATCCTCTACACCTCCGGCACCACCGGCAAGCCGAAGGGCGTGCAGCGCGACACCGGCGGCT
>CAYLZU010000517.1:0-2146 GCA_964388005.1 uncultured Burkholderiaceae bacterium | reverse complement strand
GCGCTGGTTCATCGCCTGCACGATGGCGAAGAAGCCGGCGAACAGCGCCGCCATGGTGAACAGGTTCGGCAGCAGGTAGATGCCGCGCCGGCGCAGCGCCGGCCGCACCATCACGTCGTCCGCCAGCGGCAGGACCGGCCGGCCGAGCGGGCGCGGTTTGCGGCGGCGGAAGCGCATGGGACCTGCTACAGCTCCGCGAGGATCGTGCTCGTCGCCGCGACGCGGTCGCCGACCGCCACCCGCGGCCTCGCGGCGAGCGGCAGGTACACGTCGACCCGCGAACCGAAGCGGATGAACCCGTAGCGCTGGCCGCGCGCCAGCCGGTCGCCGGCCTTGACGTAGCACAGGATGCGGCGCGCGATCAGGCCGGCCACCTGCACCACCGTGATGCGCTCGCCGTCGAGGCGCAGCACCAGGGCGTTGCGCTCGTTCTCGGTCGAGGCCTTGTCGAGATCGGCATTGACGAACCGGCCGCGCGAGTACTCGACCCGCTCGACCGACGCATCCACCGGCGAGCGGTTCGAGTGAACGTTGAACACGTTCATGAAGACGCTGATCAGCAGCGTGTCGCGATCGGTGTACGGGTCATGCGCCTTCTCGACCTTGACGATGCGGCCGTCGGCCGGCGCCAGCACGGCATTCGCCTGCTGCGGCACCTCGCGCGGCGGATCGCGGAAGAACTGGATGACGAAGATCGCCGCCAGCCAGAGCGGCAGCGACCAGGCCAGGCCCGCGAGCGCCCAGACGACAACGGCTGCCGCCACCGAGGCGGCGACGAACGGCCAACCCTCGCGGGCGATGATCGGATGCGGGTAGGCGGACACCAGAAAGTCTTCCGATGGACAGCCGCAATGGTATCCGCAAGGCGGGCCGCGGCAGCGGCCCGCCTTGGGCGCCTACGGCGGCAGCAGGCGCGCCTTGCCGGTCACGGTCAGCTGCTGCAGCGACTGGCCGGCGTCGAACTGCGGTTCCTCGACCGGCGGCGAGGCCGCCATGGCTTCGGCGCGCATGCGCGCCGCGATCGGCATCGGCGGCGGCAGGACGCCGAAGTTCAGCTCTTCCATCCGCACGCGCTCGGCGGGCACGTTCATCGCGCGCGCCACCGTCTGCACCTTGCCGTTCAGATGCGCGATCGCCTGTTCGATCAGTTGCGTCTCGACCCTGGCCCGCGCCGCGCGCGAGAGGCGAAAGTCGATGCCGCCGAGCGCCAGGCTCTGCTGCCCGGCGGCGACCGTGCGCGGCAGCGCCGCCAGGTCGCCGGTCCGGACCGACACCCCTTGACGGACGCGCCAGCCGACCAGCTTGCGCTGAGTGCCGGGCTGATACACGGGATAGCTGCTGTAGCCGGAGGTCTCGACCTGCGCCTTCGGGTCGGCGCGCTTCAGCTGCGCGACCCCTTCGGCGACCCGCTGATTGACCTGCGACTGGGCCCGCTGCAGGTCCGCATCCTGGGCCTCGAAGTAGAACTGGGCCACGGCCTCGTCGTTGGCGACCTCCACCTCCGCCGAGCCGGTGATCAGCAGCAGCGTGCCTTCGCCGCGCGCCTCTGGCGGCGCCGCCATTGCGGACGCCGCGAAACCCGCGGCCAGCAGCACGATCGCGGCATAACGGTGGATGCTCATGCACTGCTCCTGGTCGTTGCGATGGGTGCGCGATTAAACGGCCTGACCGCGGCGGTGGGGTCGACCGGCCGGCGCCTGCCCCGCGATGCGGCGTCCCGCGGCGATCCCCGTTCCATCACCGCCGCCTGCCGAACGCGGCCCGCGGGCGAGCCCGGTCACTGGCGTCTGCGGCCGGCGCGGCAGCGACCCGGGCGCACCGTCCGCGGCACCGCCGTCGCAGGACGGCCGGTGCCGCCGGGCGCTAGTTCTTCGATCGATCCACCAGCCGGTTGGCCTTGATCCACGGCATCATGGCTCTGAGCTTCTCGCCCACCTTCTCGATCTCGTGCTCGCCCATCAGGCGGCGGCGGGCCAGCAGCGTCGGCGCGCCGGCGCGGTTCTCGAGGATGAAGCTCTTGGCGTACTCGCCGGTCTGGATGCGCTCGAGCGCCTGCTTCATCGCCGCCCGGCTCGACTCGTTGACAACCAGCGGCCCGGTCACGTACTCGCCGTACTCGGCGTTGTTGGAGATCGAGTAGTTCATG
>CAYLZU010000516.1:0-2148 GCA_964388005.1 uncultured Burkholderiaceae bacterium | reverse complement strand
CGACCATCGGCCGCATCCTGCTCGACAACGGCTACGCCACCTCGTGGTTCGGGAAGGACCACAACGTGCCGGCTTTCGCGGCCAGCCAGGTCGGGCCGTTCGACCAGTGGCCGACCGGCATGGGCTTCGAGTACTTCTACGGCTTCGTCGGCGGCGACGCCAACCAGTGGCAGCCGAATCTGTTCCGCAACACGACGCAGATCTACCCGTTCGAGGGCAAGCCGCCCGGGACATGGAACCTGATCACCGCCATGGCCGACGACGCCATCGACTACATGACGCGGATGCACCAGATCGATCCCAGCAAGCCGATCTTCATCAAGTACGCGCCCGGGGCGACCCATGCGCCGCACCACCCGACCAAGGAGTGGCTGGAAAAGATCCGCGCGATGCATCTCTTCGACGACGGCTACGAGAAACTGCGCGAGCGCATCTTCGAGAACCAGAAGAAGCTCGGCGTGGTTCAGAGCAGCGCCAAGCTAACCCCCTGGCCGAAAGACATGCTGAAGCCGTGGGACGAACTCACCCCCGACGAGAAAAAGCTCTTTATCCGTCAGGTCGAAGTCTTCGCGGCCTACGCGGCCTACAACGACCACGAGATCGGCCGTGTGATCCAGCACTTCGAGGACCTGGGCCGGCTCAACAACACGCTGGTCATCTACATCAACGGCGACAACGGCACCAGCGCCGAGGGCGGTCCGATGGGAACGCCGAACGAGGTGGCGTTCTTCAACGGGGTCCAGGGACTGCCGGCCGACGTACAGTTGAAGTGGTATGATGTCTGGGGTACCGATCTGACCTACAACCACATGTCGGCCGGCTGGTCCTGGGCCTTCGACACGCCGTTCGACTGGTTCAAGCAGAACGCCTCCCGGCTGGGCGGCATCAACCAGAACATGGTCGTGTCGTGGCCGGCCCGCATCAAGGACAAGGGGGCCTTGCGCGAGCAGTTCATCCACGTGATCGACGTCGTGCCGACCATCCTCGAGGCCGCCGGCATCCGCGCCCCGGAGATGGTGGACGGCATCAAGCAGGCGCCGATCGAGGGCACGAGCTTCCTCTACACCTTCGACGCCAAGAACGCCAAGGCCTCTTCGCGGCACAAGACGCAGTACTTCGAGATGTTCGGCCAATGGGCGCTGTACGACGACGGCTGGCTGCTCAGCACCAAGGTCAACCGCGCTCCGTGGGAGGCGTTCGGTGCGGCCAACCCCGATCCGCTGAACAATCAGGTGTTCCAGCTCTACAACCTGGGCAAGGATTTCAGCCAGGCCAACGACGTTGCCGCGAAATACCCTCAAAAGGTCAAGGAGATGCGGGCAAAATTCATCGCCGAGGCGAAGAAGCACCAAGTGTTCCCGCTGGACGCGTCGGTCGCTGCCCGCATCGTGGCGCCGCGGCCGAACATCACGGCCGGGCGCACCGAGTTCGTCTACACGCGGCCGATGGTCGGTTTGCCGCAGGGCGACTCGCCGTTCCTGCTGAACGCCTCGTACACCATCACGGCTGACATCGAAGTGCCGCCAGGCGGTGCCGAGGGCATGATCCTAACCTCCGGCGGGCGCTTTGCCGGCTATGGCTTCTACCTGCTCAAGGGCAAGCCGGTGTTCCTGTGGAACCTGGTCGACCTGAAGCGGGTGAAGTGGGAGGGGCCGGAAGTCCTCGCGCTGGGCAGGCACACGCTGGAGTTCGACTTCAAATACGAAGGTCTCGGTGTCGGGACGCTGGCCTTCAACAACATGAGCGGCCTCGGCCGGCCCGGCACCGGCACGCTGAAGGTCGACGGCAAGGCGGTGCAGACGGTCCGGATGGAGCGCACGATGCCGATGATCCTGCAGTGGGACGAGAGCTTCGACATCGGCTCGGACACGCTGACCGGCGTGAACGATGAAGACTACAAACCGCCGTTCCCGCTGACCGCCAGGCTGAACAAGCTGACGATCAAGGTGGACCGTCCGAAGTTGACGCCGGAAGACATCCAGAAGCTGGAGGGTGCGCAAGCCGAAGCGATGGACGGCAAGCCGCTGACGCGCGTGCAGCCCGGTCCGCAATAGCCATGCGCAGCAGCGGGACAACTTGAAGGACATTTGAAAGAACCGAGCGATGAGTGTTGAGCATTGAGGATCGGGCCACCAGTAATACGTTGCT
>CAYLZU010000515.1:1725-2152 GCA_964388005.1 uncultured Burkholderiaceae bacterium | reverse complement strand
CAGCGACACCTCCGGCAGGTCCAGCCCCTCGCGCAGCAGGTTGATGCCGACCAGCACGTCGAAGACGCCCGCGCGCAGGTCGCGGATGATCTCGACCCGCTCCACGGTGTCGACATCGGAGTGCAGGTAGCGCACCTTGATCCCGTGCTCGGCCAGGAAAGCGGTCAGGTCCTCGGCCATGCGCTTGGTCAGCGTGGTGATCAGCACCCGCTCGGACAGCGCCACCCGACGGCCGATCTCGGCCAGCACGTCGTCGACCTGCGTGCGCGCCGGTCGGACCTCGACCTGCGGGTCGATCAGCCCGGTGGGACGCACCACCTGCTCGACCACCTGCGACGAGCGCTCGAGCTCGAAATCGGCCGGCGTGGCGGAGACGAAGATGCAGCGGCGCATCTTGCGCTCGAACTCGTCGAAGCGCAGCGGCCGG
>CAYLZU010000515.1:0-1674 GCA_964388005.1 uncultured Burkholderiaceae bacterium | reverse complement strand
CGACTCGTCGATGATCATCAGCGCGTCGGCCGGCAGGTAGTCGATCAGCGTCGGCGGCGGCTCGCCCGGCATCGCCCCCGACAGGTGCCGGGTGTAGTTCTCGATGCCCTTGCAGAAGCCGAGCTCGGAGAGCATCTCGAGGTCGAAGCGGGTCCGCTGCTCGAGCCGCTGCGCCTCCACCAGCTTGCCGGCGGCGATCAGTTCGTCCAGCCGCTGCCTCAGCTCGACCTTGATGGTCTCGATCGCATTCAGCACCGTCTGCCGCGGCGTCACGTAGTGCGACGACGGATAGACGGTGAAGCGCGGCACCTTCTGCCGCACCCGCCCGGTCAGCGGATCGAAGAGCTGGATCGACTCGACCTCGTCGTCGAAGAGCTCGACCCGCACCGCGACCTCGGCATGTTCGGCCGGGAAGATGTCGATCGTGTCGCCGCGGACGCGGAAGGTGCCGCGCGCGAAGTCGGTTTCGTTGCGCCGGTACTGCATCGCCGTCAGCCGGGCGATGATGTCGCGCTGGCTCAGCCGGTCGCCGTGGCGCAGCACCAGGATCATCGCGACAGCCGCATCTGCTCGATGTGCTCGTTGATGCTCGAGTCCTTCTCGATGTACAGGTCGCGGGAAGGTACGTACGCCTCGGGCTGGTAGTAGTCGTAATAGGAGACGAAGTACTCGACCGCGTTATCGGGGAAGAACTCGCGCATCTCCGCGTAGAGCTGGGCGGCGAGGGTCTTGTTCGGCGCCAGCACCAGCGTCGGCACCCCGATCGCCTGGATGACGTTGGCCATCGTGAAGGTCTTGCCCGACCCCGTGACGCCGAGCAGCGTCTGGCAGACCAGCCCGTCGTTCAGGCCGGCGATCAGCTTGTCGATCGCCTGCGGCTGATCGCCCGCCGGCGAAAACGGCAGCTTCAGGCGAAAGGGCGAATGGGACAGACCTTCGGGCACGGGAGTATTGCAGTGCAGTACGACGCAGGAACCGCCGGATGTTAGACGCCGGGGCGGAAAAAACCTAGTCCCCAGATTGATGCTTGCTTTGCACTGGCACTCTATTTTTCAAATAGTTACGCACAGGCCACCCACGACATGGTAGGCGCGACGCGATTGCCGCCGCCGCCGGCGGTGGTCAGCGCGGTCTTGCGCCGCATCAAGCAGCTTTCGAAGGCTGGCGGACGGTCGCCGTGTAGACTCGCCACCGGCGCGGATCGGACGCGATCGAGCCGACACGAAGCTGAGAGTTCAGGTGAAGAAACTCCGTTAAATATCTGATATTGAAAAGATGAAAGACTCCATCTTCGAAGCTGTCGAGCTGGCGCCGCGCGATCCGATCCTTGGCCTGACCGAGGCCTTTGCCGCCGATCCGCGGCCGACCAAGGTCAACCTTGGAGCCGGCGTCTACACCGACGACGACGGCCGCATCCCGCTGCTGCGGGCCGTTCGCGAAGCCGAGCGAGCCCGGGTCGAGGCCGGGGTGCCGCGCGGGTATCTCCCGATCGAGGGCTTGGCCGCCTACGATGCTGCGGTGCAGAAAATGCTGTTCGGCGAACACTCGCCGCTGATCGCCGCCGGCCGCCTCGTCACCGCCCAGTCGCTCGGCGGTACCGGCGCCCTGAAGATCGGGGCCGACTTCCTGCGGCGGGTGAGCAGGCTCGAGACGGTGATGATCAGCGACCCGAGC
>CAYLZU010000514.1:0-2172 GCA_964388005.1 uncultured Burkholderiaceae bacterium | reverse complement strand
GCCTTGACCTCGGCGGCCATCTAGCTTCGCTCCATGTCGGCCGCCCACGGCGCCAGATGCCGCGACTCGCGCGGATCGTCGGCCTGGTTGCGCGACGGCGAGAAGAACACGCCCGGCGCGTGCAACAGCTTCGAGAACGGAAAGACGATCATGAGCGCCGCCACCAGCAGCAGGTGGATGTAGAGCATCGGGTCAGCCGGCAACGGCTGCCAGTCGAAGCGCATCAGGCCGAGGAAGAATGCCTTCACGGCAACGACATCGGTGCGGAAGACGTACTTCATCGCCAGCCCCGAGGCGCCGATCAGAAGCAGCAGCACCAGCATCAGGTAGTCGGAGGGCACCGAGATGTAGCGGATGCGCTCGACGACGATGCGCCGCGCCAGCAGGCCACCGAGCCCGATCGCCATGCCGAAGGCGGCGATGATGCCGAGCGGCTGCACCAGCGCCACCCAGAACCACACCGGCTCGGTGAAGTAGCGCAGATGCCGCGCCAGCACCAGCGCCAGGCAGACGTGGAACAGCCAGCCGAAGATCCAGGTCCAGACGCTGCCCTTGAACAGGCTCTCGAAGAAGACGACCTCGCGCGCCATCCGCAGCGCCACGCCGCCGCGCGTGACCGGCGCCGGCGTGGTCGGGATCTTCAGCGGCGACGGTGTGCGCGCGTAGTCCGCAATGCGCAGCCCCACCCCGACCACCAGCAGCACCGTGGCGGCATAGAACAGGAGGGCGAAAGCGATACTTGCCGCCGACATGTGACCCGGTCGCCTTCAGCTTGCCTGGGTTGGCGTCATGCCCGCGAAGGCGGGCATCCAGCGGCGTTCAGCGCCAACACTGGATCCCTGCCGCAGCTGGCCCCGGAAGCGCCTGCTTCGGGGGCGGCAATGACACCGAGCCCGGGATGTTCGACTACACGCAGCCGGTCGGCTTCGGCAGGCCGGCGATCTTGCACGCCTGCTTGGCCGGACCGTAGGGGAACAGCTCGTACAGGTACTGGCTGTTGCCCTTTTCCGGCCCGAGCGTCTTGCCGATGGCCTTGGTCAGCACCCGCACCGCCGGTGCGATCTGGTACTCCTCGTAGTACTTGCGCAGGAAATTGACCACCTCCCAGTGGTTCTCGTTCATCTCGATGCTTTCCTGCTTGGCGATCTCTTTGGCCAGATCCTCGTTCCAGTCGCTGAGGTTGACGAGATAGCCTTCCTCGTCGGTCTCAAAGGTCTTGCCGCCGGCTTCGATGGTGGGCATGTGCCTCTCCTTGTCGTGAAATCGTTGGGGTGCGCGGTCCTACAACCAGGACTGCGAATTGGGATGCTCGACGACCAGATCGACGAAGCCGTCGTAGTCGACCGTGGCCACGCCGTCGATCAGCCGGTCGGCCATGCCGCGGGCGGCCAGATCGGGCGCCAGCGCGTAGACCTTGAGCCTGCCCATCGCCTGGCGCAGCTTGCCTTCGGCGGCATTGCCCCTGGTGGCGGCGTAGACGGCGTCCTCGATCAGCAGCAGCGCGCCGGAGGTGGCCAGCCGCAGCACGCTGTCGAGGGTGCTCTTTTCCAGCGGCGACTTGTTCAGGATGTGCAGCATCGCCTCGTTCCTAGAAGCTGAGAACCACGTCCTGCCCGGCCATCAGGCCGGCCAGGGTGGCGCTGTCGACGACCTTGACGTCGGTGACCAGGTCCTCGGCCGTCAGGCCGCGGGCGGCGAGCGACTCGGCCTCGACGTACAACTTGTCGACGTCGTAGTCCTCGAGCGCGCGGTAGGTCGGCGAGAAGTTCTTGGTCGCGATGCCCTTGGTCTGCATGCCCTTCTTGAGCTGGTAGACGCCGTCGTCGACGAACACCACCGACACGTCCTGCTCGAAGGCGGCGGTGATCAGTACCACCTCGAGGCTCTCCAGCGCGTAGATCGAGCCGTACGGGGCCTTGCGGTTGACGAGCATGAATTTCTTCACGGCCATGGCTCAGTCTCCGAAGGTCACGAGCCGGTCGGCCTTGATGCCGGAGTCGATCAGCTGCCCGAGGCCGGAGATGCGGAATCCCGGCGCCAGCACCGCCTCGACGATGCCGCGGCGCAGGCCGGCGGCGACGCAGACGACGAGGTCGACCTTGTGCTCCTCCGCCAGCCTGCTCCAGCGGGCGACGATGTTGCGGTCGTCCTGCGGCGGCTCGGTGTACTTGG
>CAYLZU010000513.1:0-2174 GCA_964388005.1 uncultured Burkholderiaceae bacterium | reverse complement strand
GCGCGCGCGCATTGGCGACCTTCGCCTGCGCGCGCGGCCGCGCGCGCTCGTCCATCAGGCCCACGCGGCGGCGACAGCCGCCGCCGGGCGATCCGCGAGGATCACCTAGGAAGAACGGAGCTGCCCATGAGGAACTCGTCGACCGCACGGGCGCATTGGCGACCCTCGCGGATCGCCCACACGACGAGGCTCTGCCCGCGCCGCATGTCGCCGGCGGCGAAGACCTTGTCGACGTTGGTCCTGTAGCAACCCGCCCCGTCGGTGGTCGCCCGCGCATTGCCGCGCGAGTCGCGCTCGACACCGAACGCCTCCAGCACCGGCGCCACCGGCGCGACGAAACCCATCGCGAACAGCACCAGATCGGCCGGCATTTCGAACTCGGAGCCCGGCACCTCGACCATCTTCATCTGCCCGGTCATCGGATCCTTCTGCCACTCGACGCGCGCGGCGGTCAGCGACTTCACGTTGCCCTTGCCGTCGTCGTTGAAGCGCTTGGTCGTCACCGCCCAGTCGCGTTCCACGCCTTCCTCGTGGCTGCTCGAAGTGCGCAGCTTCACCGGCCAGTAGGGCCAGGTCAGCTCCTTGTTCTCGTGCGCCGGCGGCTGCGGCAGCAGTTCGAACTGGGTCACGCTCTTCGCGCCCTGGCGGTTGCTGGTGCCGACACAGTCCGAGCCGGTGTCGCCGCCGCCGATCACCACCACGTGCTTGCCGGTGGCCACGATCTGGTTCTTGACCTTGTCGCCGGCGACGACCTTGTTCTGCAGCGGCAGGAACTCCATCGCGAAGTGGATCCCCTTGAGCTCGCGTCCCGGCACCGGCAGGTCGCGCGGCATCTCGGCGCCGCCGGCGAGCACCACGGCGTCGAACTCGGACTTCAACTGCTCGGCACTGACCTCCTGCCTGCTGAAGTCGTTGACCTTCGCGCCGTTCAGTTTCCCGACCCGCACTCCGGTGCGGAAAGTCACGCCCTCGGCCTGCATCTGCTCGATGCGGCGGTCGATGTGCGACTTCTCCATCTTGAAATCGGGGATCCCGTAGCGCAGCAGGCCGCCCGCGCGGTCGTTCTTCTCGAACACGGTGACCTCGTGGCCGGCGCGCGCCAGCTGCTGCGCGGCCGCCAGCCCCGCCGGCCCGCTGCCGACGATCGCCGCCCGCTTGCCGGTCTTTTTCGCCGGCGGCTGCGGCACCACCCAGCCCTCGGCCCAGCCCTTGTCGATGATCGCGTGCTCGATCGACTTGATGCCGACCGGGTCGTTGTTGATATTCAGCGTGCAGGCGGCCTCGCACGGCGCCGGGCACACACGGCCGGTGAACTCGGGGAAGTTGTTGGTCGAGTGAAGGACCTCGAGCGCCGCCTTCCAGTCCTGCCGGTAAACGAGGTCGTTGAAGTCGGGGATGACGTTGTTGACCGGGCAGCCGTTGTTGCAGAAGGGAATGCCGCAGTCCATGCAGCGCGCGCCCTGCACGGCGGCCTGCTCGTCGGTCAGGTGGACGACGAACTCGTGCCAGTGCTTCTTGCGCGACTCGGGCGCTTCGGCGGCCTCTTCCAGCCGCTGGTACTCGAGGAATCCGGTGATCTTGCCCATCGTCTCTGCTCAGCTCTTTCGATTGCTTGTTCGGCCCGCGTCATGCCACGGTCGAGGCGCGCCGCGCTCTGACCGTTCGCTCTCCGCGCCCGCCCGGCCGCCTTCCCGCGGGCGCTCGCAGGCTTCGCCCGGCGACCGGTCCGGCCGGATCAGGCAGCGAGTTTCTCCGGCGCCGCCTGCTTCTGCGCCGCGTGCAGCTCCTTCAGCGCCCGCCGGTACTCGTGCGGGAACACCTTGACGAACTGCCGCCGCTTGTTCGGCCAGTCGTGCAGGATCTCGCGGGCGCGGAAGCTGCCGGTGTAGCGGAAGTGCTTCTCGATGAGGTCGCGCAGGATGAACTCGTCCGTCTCCCCGAGGTGCCAGATCGCCCGGTCCACCGTCTCCCGCTGCTCCTGCGAGGTCGCGACCGGTTCCAGCGCCACCATCGCCAGGTTGCAGCGCCTGGCGAAATCGCCGTCGGGGTCGTAGACGTAGGCGATGCCGCCGCTCATGCCGGCGGCGAAGTTGCGGCCGGTGCAGCCGAGCACGACCACCGTGCCCTTGGTCATGTACTCGCAGCCGTGGTCGCCGGTGCCTTCGACCACCGCG
>CAYLZU010000512.1:0-2190 GCA_964388005.1 uncultured Burkholderiaceae bacterium | reverse complement strand
GGCATCGCCGGGCTGCCGGTGGTGTGGATGCTGTGGCGGCGGCAGCTGGTCGCGCGGGTCGCGCCGGCGGCGGTCTCGGCGAGCTGCGCCGTCCGGCGGCCGGCCTGAGCCGCCGCCGGCGCCGCCGAAAGCCGCGAACGTGAGCCCGCGCGGTCGCATCGGAGCCTTTGCCCTCCTGACGCTCTGGGGCCTGCTGCTTGGCGGGCCACTGCTGCGCGCGGGCTTTCCGGTCGACGGGCACGACTTCTGGGCCCACACGACCTGGGGCGGCCACTTCGCCCGTCAGTTCTGGGATGGCGAACCGTATCCGCGCTGGTTGGCGTACCACAACGAGGGGCTCGGCAGCCCGACCTTCTTCTTCTATCCGCCGCTGCCGTTCTGGCTGACCTCGTTGTTGACGCCGTTGTTCGTCGCCGAGACCGCGCCCGTGTCGGCGCTCGCCTGGGTGGCCACTGCCATGCTCGTGCTTTCCGGCATCTTCACCTATCTGTGGCTGCGCCAGACCGTGGCCCTGTCCGGGGCTCTGGCCGCCGCCGCGATCTACCAGCTGGCGCCATATCACCTGCTGATCGACCTTTACCAGCGGGCGGCATTTGCCGAGTTCTGCGCCATGACCTGGATTCCGCTGATGCTGCTTGCAGCGTCGCGCCTGGCCCGCGGGCGGCAACGCGGCTTCGCGCTGCTGGCGCTGGCGACGGCACTGCTGGTGCTGACGCACCTGCTCAGCCTGCTGATGATCGGGCCGGTGGTTGCCGCCTACGCGGCCGTCTGTTCCGACGCCGGGTCCCGGCTGCGTTCGTTCGCGACGTCCGCCGCGGCCATGGGTCTGGGACTCGGCCTGAGCGGCGTCTACCTCGTGCCGGCACTGAGTCTGCAGAAGTACGTGAACACCCAGGTGCTCTGGCAGGGGTGGGGTCACTATCGGCAGTACCTCTACGACTGGGAACTGGTTCTCGCCGCCGACCAGCACATCTTTCATCTGCTGCTGCTTCTGACTCTTGCCTCCACCGTTGCCCTGGCGATGCTGTTCTATCTGCTGGCCGCAGCGCCGCCGCCCGTCGGGGGCGACCCGCACAAGGCGAGTCGTGATCGCCGCATCCTTCGCTTCTGGATGCTGCTCGCGCTGGCCGTCGCGTTTCTGATGACGGAACCGAGCGACCTGCTGTGGCGGATCGCGACGCCGCTGCAGCGCCTCCAGTTTCCGTGGCGGCTGGCGATGGTCTTGACGGTCGCGACGACCGCGCTCGCGGCACCGGCCGTGGCCAATCTCCGCTCCGACCTGCCCTGGCGCCGGCGCCTGCTCGTGTACGCGGCAGTGATCATCCTCGGCGGCTGGGCCATCGCCACCACGCTGGGTGGACTGAACATCCTGCGCCAGCCAGCCAGACCCGAGCTCAATGCGCGGGCGCAGGATGCGTGGGAGTACAAGCCGCGCTGGATCCAGGGCGAGGACTTCCAGGCAGCGGTCCGCCAGTCGAAGGACGCCGAAGGGCGGATTCCACGCGCCGAGTTGAGTGCCGGCGGAGAGGTTCGGGTCGAGCAATGGCGGCCGCGGCACATCCGGCTGTCGATCGATGCGACCGCGGACTCGCGGCTCACCGTGTTTCAGTTCTACTTCCCCGGATGGCGGGCCACCCTCGACGGGCGGATCGACCTTCCGGTGCAGCCCTCGACGCCGCACGGCTTCGTCAGTGCGCAGGTGCCCGCCGGCCGACACAGCATCGAACTGCGGATGCTGATGACGCCGAACGAGCGCAACGGCTGGCTGCTCAGTGGCGCATCGGCGTTGGTTTGGCTTGCGAGCGTGGTGGTGACACGCGGCCTGCGTCGGCGATAGGGCGCCACGGCGAGACGGCGCTGACATCCGCCGGGCGGGCTGCGAGCGATTCCAGTTCGCAGGCAGAGCGCCGGCGGGCGGGTACCGGCACCATTGAAATGGTTGCAGCGCCGACCTCGGGCCAGCGAAGTCGCCGCCACCGGCCTCCTTGCCGGCAACTGTGGAGACGCCGCGGACGGGATCCGATACCGCGCGAGCCGCGTCCGTCAGCACGCTGTCGCGGCGGGGATCAGCAGCGTGCGTCTACCTGGGCGGACCGATCGCTCGATGCGGAGTCGGTCGACGAGCCGCGCCGCATGTGCCGCGCGACCAGATACAGCGGCCGCTGCTTGACCTCGACGAACATCCGCGAC
>CAYLZU010000511.1:0-2196 GCA_964388005.1 uncultured Burkholderiaceae bacterium | reverse complement strand
TGCCGCCCACGCACCGGTTCGTCGGGCCGGCGCTGTGGGAGCCGGCGCTGCCGCTGCCTGCGTGGTGGGACCGGGTGCCCGCGGACCGGCCGGTCGTCTACGTGACGCTCGGCAGCTCCGGCGACGCCGCGCTGATGCCGGCCATCGCCGAGGCGCTGTCCGCGCTGCCGGCGAGCGTGCTGCTGGCCACCGCCGGTGCCCCCGCGCCGGCCGCCTGGCCGCCGAACGTCTTCGCCGCGCCCTATCTGCCGGGGTTGCGGGCTGCGGCGTGCGCGCAGCTGGTGATCTGCAACGGCGGCAACCTGACCGCCTACCAGGCGGCGGCAGGCGGCGCGCCGGTGCTTGGCCTGTGCGGCAATCTCGACCAGTTCTTGAACATGCAGGCCTTCGAGCGCGGGGGGGCGGGGCGCACGCTGCGCGCTGATCGCTTCTCCCCGCAGGAACTGCGGCGCACCATCGAAGCCATGCTCGGCGAACCGGCGTTCCGCCAGGCCGCGGCCTCACTGCAGTCGGCCTGCGCGCGGCACACCGCGGGCGGCGCGGTGGCACGGCTGGTCGGGGACATCCTCGGCTGACCGGCGCGTCCGGCCGCGTCGCTTTCAGACCAGCACTTCGGCCGGATGCGGATGGCTGAGGAAGTTGATCGGGCTCGCCGTCAGCCCGTACGCGCCGGACTTGAACACGACGATCAGGTCGCCGACGTCGGCGCGGGGCAGCGTGACCTTGTCGCCGAGCAGGTCCAACGGCGTGCACAGCGGCCCGACGACCGAGACCGTCTCCACCTCGCCGCCGCCCATCCGGTTGCCGACCGCCAGCGGATAGTTCTTGCGGATCACCTGCCCCAGGTTGCCGGAGGCCGCGAGGTGGTGGTTCATCCCGCCATCGGTCACCAGAAACACCTGCCCGCGCGACACCTTGCGGTCGACCACCCGGCACACGTAGACGCCGGCCTCGCCGACGAGGTAGCGCCCGAGCTCGAGGACGAGCTTCGTGCCCGGCAACGCGCGCCGCGCCTGGGCCGCCAGCGCATCGATGCCCACGTCGATTACGTCCAGGTCGACCGGCCGGTCGCCCGGGAAGTAGGGGATGCCGAAGCCGCCGCCGAGCGTGACCGACCGCGGCGGCGTGCCGGCCTCGTGCGCCAGCCGAACCACCATCTCGAGCAGGCCGCGCAGCGCCTCGACGATCGATTCCGCCGACAGGTTCTGCGAGCCGCTGAACACGTGAAAGCCCTCGAAGTCCGCGCCCGCGCCCGCGATGCGCGCCAGCAGTGCCGGGACGCGGTCGGCATCGACGCCGAACTGCTTCGCCCCGCCGCCCATCCTGACTCCGGAGCGCTTGAACTCGAAGTCGGGGTTCACGCGGACCGCCACTTGCGGCGCGACCCCGAGCGCCACGCCCGCCGCCAGCGCCACCTCCAGGTCGCGCTCGGACTCGAGGTCGATCACCACGCCGGCGGCGACCGCGCACGAAATCAGGTGCCCGGACTTGCCGGGTCCGGACAGGCCGATGTCGCCCGGCGGCATGCCGGCGTCGAGCGCGGCGGCCAGTTCCTTCGGCGACGAGACGTCGAAGCCGTCAACCAGTCCGGACAGGTGCGCCAGCAGCGCCGGCATCGGGTTGGCCTTCACCGCGTAGCGCAGGCGCACGTCGGCCGGAACGTGCCGCCGCAGCAGCGCCACGCGTTCGGCGACGAGCCGGCGGTCGTAGGCGTAGAACGGCGTCGATCCTACGCGAGCCGCCAGCCGCGTCAGCGGCATGCCGCCGACCAGCAGCTCGTGTCCGGAAACCTGAAACTCCGTCTCCGGCCAATGGGTGGGATGCGTCGCGGCCATGCGCCGCCTAAGTGAACAGATGCTGGCGCTCGGCCGCCAGACGCTTGCGGTCGATCTTGCCGTTCGCGTTGCGCGGCAGCGGCGCCGAGGCGATCTCGATGTGGCCAGGGACCATAAAGCCCGGCAGTTTCTCCTGGCACCTCAGCATCAGCATCGCCGCGTCCAGCGCCACGCCGGCGGCAGGCGTCACGACCACCGCGATCGCCTGCCCCAGCACCAGGTGCGGCACGCCGAAGGCGGCTGCTTCCTCGACCAGGCGAGTCGAGAACAGCATCTCCTCGATCTCCGTCGGGCTGACCCGGTAGCCCGACGTCTTGATCATCTCGTCGGCGCGGCCGACGAAGTACAGGTAGCCGTCCTC
>CAYLZU010000510.1:0-2196 GCA_964388005.1 uncultured Burkholderiaceae bacterium | reverse complement strand
CCCGAGACGACCGGGAGTTCGTGCACATCCGCCTGCCGTTGCAGGCGCCGTCCGGGCCTGGCGCGGCACGCTGACAGCGGCCGGTTCGACGGCGGTGGTCGCGGCAGCTGCAAGCGCCGCTCGATTCCGAGCCGACGCTCGCATCGAGCACATGGCGACTCGCCGCGGTGACCTCGAACCGCGCGCCGCACCCGACGACCATCGCCGCGTTGGTGCCGGAGGGGCCGCCCCGGCAGCCGGACGGCGGATCCGCTGCGGCGAGGATCGGCCTACCTCGGCCGTGAGTCGCGCTTGGCCTGGTTGCGGCGGCCGCGGGCGCCGATGTGGGCCTGCACGTTCCTGGCATTCATCGACTTCAGCCTGACGTTGCGCGAGCGCTGCGCCGCCTCTTCGGAGATGAAGCCGCGCGACGACGGCGGCCGCGGCTTCGTCGCCAGCGGCGTCGACGGCGCCGGCGCCTTTGGAGAACGCTCCGGCATGGTCGCTGCGAGTCCGGCTGCCGAACCCGGTGCATGTCCCGCCGCACCCGGTTTCGGGCCGGCGCGCCCCGCCTCCGGCTTCTTCGGCGCGGCAGTCTTCGCCACTGACCGCTTGGAGGACGCGCCGACGGCAGCCGGCTTCGCTTTCGCCGTCCGGCGGGACGCCACGGGCTTAGCGGCCTTGCGCAACTGCCGGTACCGCTCGACGAAGCGCGCCAGAACCTGCTCGAACAATTCCGCCTTGCTCGCGGTGCGGGCGTTGGCATCGGCGCGCGCCGGCTTCGCTCCGGGCCGTCGCGCCTCCAGACGCTGGCGGCGATGCAGGTCACGGTACTTGTCGCGCAGCGCGCGAGCGCGGGTGATCTTCGACTTCAGCCGCGCCTCGCCGAGCGCGGCGAGCGCCTTGCCGCCGCTCGCCGCCACCAGTTCGAATTCGGCCGCCGTGCACAGCGCCCGCGCCTTCCGCAGATCGATTCGCATCTCGTCTCCCCCTGTCGGCCGCGCCGGCAGTGTATCGGCCGGCGCGCGTCCGGCGAGGCCGCGCGCGCCGCATCGGCTGGCTGGCCAGCCCGGGCTCGCCGCTACGGGTAAGCCCGCGTTTCGGATCGACGACCCGTCTGTTCGCCTTCTTCGCCAAGAGCGCGCGGAACGCGCTGGTGCCAGGCCCGCGGCCGATCGGCAACCTGCAGCGGGCCTTCGACAACGACCCGATCACCTGGGCCAGCGGCATCAGCACGCGCGAGGATCTGGCGCGGGACCCGTCCAGGATGCCGACCTCGATGCCCTCGGCGCCGGCCCCGGCCGCCGCCTAGCGCGGCAACCGCCGGCGGCATCGGGAGACAATGCGCTGCTTGCGGAAGGAGAGCTGCCGATGCGTTATCTGTACATCGCCCTGATCGTGCTGCTGACGGCGACCGTGCTGGTGTTCATGGTGCAGAACCTGGAGCTGGTGACGGTTTCGTTCTTCGCCGTCCGGATCACGTTGCCGCTGGCGCTGCTGGTGGTGCTCGTCTACGTCCTCGGCATGGTCACCGGCGGCGCCGTGCTGTCGCTGGTGCGCGGCTGGATCGCGCACGCGCGCGCGCGGACGAGCTGAACGCTGCGGCGTCTCCGCGCCACCGCACCGCCGCCGCCGCGGACGCCGGTCGCAGCCCGGCGCGGAGAAACCCGAAGGACGACATCCGGCCGCGCGAGCCGGCCGGTTCGCTGCGTCGGCGCCTGCCGCGTGCCAGGGACGGCTTGCACTTGCGGTTCAGGTTCGGCGTTCGCCTTCGCGCCATATTCGACGAGCAAGGACGGGCGATCGACCGGTCGCCGCCGGGACGCAAGGTCGCCGCCGACTACGCCGCCGCGCTCGCCTTCAGGTTGGCGAAGAAGCCGGTGGTGCCGTCATCGACCCACAGCCCGATGCGGCCCGGCCGGTTGGCGAAGCTCAGGTCGTTCACGGCCAGAACCTCCTGTCCGTCGACGGGCGCGCGCGCCTTCGCGCCGTCGATCTCCACCCGCAGCCGGTGCCACTCGCCGAGCGCCACCGGCGCCGCCTGTTGGTAGCGGTAGGGATGCTCCTGGCGCAGCTTGCGCCAAGAACGGTCGGGGAAGGCCATGTCCTGCGTCGCGTAGACGTTCCGTGGCGCTGGCGGCGGCCGATCGTTGCGGCTGCCGTTGGTCATGCGCAGGTACATGGCCTCGAAGGTCCTCAGGACGTCGGCGATGTGAA
>CAYLZU010000509.1:0-2197 GCA_964388005.1 uncultured Burkholderiaceae bacterium | reverse complement strand
GCCGTCGGTCGACCCGCGCCGGCGCCGCGAGGCGCCGCCGTTGCAGGGGGAGACGCCGAGCCCGATGGCGGCGCCATCGGGATGCGTGTTCTCCTCGCGCTGCCCGTTCGTCAAGGACGCCTGCCGGCAGGCGCCGCCGGCGCTGGAGCCGGTCGGGCCGGCCGAGCCGCAGCGCGCGCACCGCGTCGCCTGCATCCGGCGCGACGAAATGTGAGCATCTGCGGCCGCGCCGCCGGCCGAGCCCGGACCGCGGATCGGGCATCATCGGCAGAGGCGGGCCGGCCGCAGTCGCCGTCTCGGTACCGCCGGCGCACTCGCCCTTCGCGTTTCATCGTGGCCTCTCGTCGACAGTCCCGGACCCAGGCAGGCAGCCAGAAGGATGCCTCCCGCCGACCCGGCGCTAGACGCGGACGCCGGACCGCGCCCGCCGCCGGCCATGCGCGCAGCGACCTGCTGCGGGCGCTGCTGGCGCTGCTCGCCGCCTTCGTCGTCACCTCGGCGGCGGTGCACCTGTTGTTCAGCCGCGGCCTCGTGGTCGGCGACTTCATGGCGCCGGCGCTGCTCGACGGCGACGCTATCGTCGTCGACCGCGCCAGCGGCCGCTTCATCGACTACCGGCCCGGCGAGATCGTGTCCGTGCAGGTGCCGGGCGAGAAGCGCGGGCGAGTGCTCAGGCGCGTCCGCAGCGGTCCCGGCGAGCCGGTGCTGGCCAGCGGCACGCTGCTGCGCGAGCTGGGACCTGACGAGTTCGTCGTCGACGACGAGCTGGCGAACAATGGCTACACGGTGCTGGAACGCGACGAGATCGAGGGCCGCGTGCTGCTGCTTGCCTGGCCGCTGTCGCGGCTGAAGTGGCGCCCCGGGGTGGAGCCGTGATGCGCATCGGCGTCTCAGTGCTGGCTTTGGCTCTTGCATCCGCGGCGCTGGCCAGCGCGCCACCGGCAGACCTCAGCGAACAGGCGCTGGCGCGCGAGATGGCCCGCCGGCCGGTGGTGCTGCTCGGCGAGGTGCACGACAACACGGCCCAGCACGCCGCCCGCGCCGCGGCGCTGCGGCGCCTGCTCGAAAGCGGCGCGCGGCCGGCGATCGCCTTCGAGCAGTTCGACCGCGAGCGGCAGGCCGACCTCGACCGCGCCCGCCGCGAGACGCCACCGCCGGGCCGCACGCTCGCCGAGCACGTGATCGAGCAGGCGCGGCCTGCGCGCGGCTGGGACTGGGCGCTGTACCGGCCGTTCGTCGAGCTCGCGATCGAATACGAGCTGCCGATCGTCGCCGCCAACCTGTCGCGCGCCGACGCGATGCGGGTGGCCACGCAGGGCTTCGCCGCCGCGTTCGACGAGCCGACCCGCGTCCGCGCCGGGCTCGATGCGCTGCCTCCGGCGCTGCTCGCTGCGCACGAACGCGCGGTCGACGACGGCCACTGCAACCGCATGCCGGCCGAGGCGCTGCCGGCGATGGCACGGGCGCAGATCGCGCGCGACCTGGCGCTGGCCGAGTCGATCCGGCCGCACTTCGGCCGCGGCGTCGTGCTGCTGACCGGCAACGGCCACGTGCGCGCCGACATCGGCGTGCCGTACTTTCTCGGCGAGGCCGAGCGGGCGCGCACGATCGCCATCGGCCTGCTCGAGCGCGACAAGGCCGGCGACGACTGGCGGCAGCGCTTCGACGTCGCCTTCGCCACGCCGGTGCAGCCGCGCGAGGATCCCTGTGCGACCCTGCCGCCGCGGCGCTGAGCGCCGCCGGCGCGCGGCCTGACCGGCGATGGCGCGCGCCGGCCGGCCCGATCCGCGCGCGGCGCAGGCGCTGCGCGAACTGCTGCGGCTGCTGCCGGTGCACGGCGGCGAGGCGGCGGCGCGGAAGCTGCGCCTGCTGCGCGAACTGGCGGCGCAGCGCTTCGACACCGCCCGCCAACTGGTCGACCTGCAGCGGGTCGTGTGTTTTCTCAGCGCCTTTCCGGACGATGCCGAAGTGCATCGTGCCGCCCGCGCGCTGGCCGAGGGCTTCGCCGCCCGGGTGCGACGGCTGCCGAAGGCGCAGCGCGAATCGCTCGACGACACCGGCATGGCTGGAACCTGCACCCGCCACGTCTACGCCGCCACCGCCGCCCGCTGGATGAGGCAGCGCTTCGGCGCCGCGGCGGACATCGACTGGAGCGCCGAGGCCGCCGCCGACGCCGTCGCCGCGCTGGTGGCGCCGC
>CAYLZU010000508.1:0-2205 GCA_964388005.1 uncultured Burkholderiaceae bacterium | reverse complement strand
CGGCCGCCGCGCCGCGTCGATCCAGCTCGCCGGCAAATAGTTCGCAGTCCGCTTCGGCATCCCCCGCTGAAGCTTCGGCCCGCCGCGATCGTCGCGGCGGGCCGATCTTGCTCGTGGGCGCAGCAATGCGGTCCCTTTGCAGTCTATCCCGGGCGGCGTTGGCGAAGCTGGTGTTCGCGAGGCGTGAAGGCTTCGGACGACCGCGTGTGACCCGGCGCACCGTCATCAAGTGCGGTCACAGCGTCCAGGGCGCAGCCGTTCTCACATCCATCCCGAGATCTCGCCGCGCCGCAGTTGCCACAGCGGTTTCCACCTCTGACAGCGCTGCCAGGGCCAGCGCCCGTCGATCGACCTCGAAAAACCGCCGCAGCCGCTCGCGCGTATCGCTGCGCCCGAACCCGTCGGTGCCGAGCGCAATCATCCGGTCGCGCACCCACGGCCGGATCAGGTCGGGGACCGCCGAGACGTAGTCGCTGGCGGCGATGACCGGGGTGCCGTTGGCCGGAAGCAGCTGCTCGATCCATGCCGTGCCGCGGGCTTTGCCGAGCCGGCGCTGCCGCTCGAGCGCCATCGCTTCGCGGCGCAGTTCGGTCCAGCTGGTGACCGAATACACCTCGGCGCCGATGCCGTGCTCGCCCTCCAGCAGTTCCGCCGCCGCCAGCGCCTCGCGCAGGATGGTGCCGCTGCCGAGCAGCCGCGCCTTCGCCGCGCCCTTGCTGCTGGGACGGACGAGATACATGCCGTGCAGGATGCCGTCGCGCACGTTCGGCGGCATGCTGGGCTGGGCGTAGTTCTCGTTCATCACCGTGACGTAATAGAAGACGTCCTCCTGGCTCCCCAGCATGCGGCGCATGCCGTCTTCGACGATCACCGCCAGTTCGTAGGCGAAGCAGGGGTCCCAGGCGCGGCAGTTGGGCACCGTGCTGGCGACGAGGTGGCTCGCGCCGTCCTGGTGCTGCAGCCCTTCGCCGGCGAGCGTGGTGCGGCCGGCGGTGGCGCCGATCAGGAAGCCGCGGCTGCGCGAATCGGCCGCCGCCCAGATCGCATCGCCGACGCGCTGGAAGCCGAACATCGAGTAGTAGATGTAGAAGGGCAGCATCGGCAGGCCGTGCGCCGAGTAGCTGGTCGCCGCCGCGACCCAGCTCGCCATCGCGCCGGCCTCGTTGATGCCTTCTTCGAGGATCTGGCCGTTGACGGCCTCCTTGTAGTAGCTGACCTGGTCGCGGTCCTCGGGTTCGTACAGTTGCCCGAACGGCGCGTAGATTCCCACCTGGCGGAACAGGTCCGCCATGCCGAAGGTGCGCGCCTCGTCGGCGATGATCGGCACGATGCGCGGTCCCAGCACCGGGTCCTTCAGCAGGCTGCCGGCCATGCGCACGAAGGCCATCGTGGTCGACATCTCCTTGCCGGCCGCTTCGAGCGCGAACCGCGCGAACTCCTCCGCCTTCGGTGTCGGCAGAGGTTCCGCCTGCCGGGCGCGTTGCGGCAGGTAGCCGCCGAGCTTGGCGCGCCGCGCGTGCAGGTACTTCATCTCGGGGCTGTCGGCAGGAGGCCGCACGAACTCGCAGTCCTCCACCTGCTGCTCGCTGAGCGGCAGCGAAAAGCGGTCGCGGAACTCGCGCAGCTCACGCACGTCGAGCTTTTTCTGCTGGTGCGTCGTCATCCGGCCCTGGCCGGCGCTGCCCATGCCGTAGCCCTTCTTGGTCTTGGCCAGGATCACCGTCGGCTGGCCGCGGTGGCGCACCGCGTGCCAGTAGGCAGCGAAGATCTTCACCGGGTCGTGGCCGCCGCGGCGAAGGCGGTCGATGTCGTCGTCGGACAGGTGCGCGACCAGCTGCTGCAGCTCCGGGTACTTGGCGAAGAAGTGCTCGCGATTGAAGTGGCCGTCGGTGGCGGCCAGTTGTTGGAACTCGCCGTCGACCGTCTCGTGGAAGGCGCGCAGCAGCAATCCCTGCGTATCGCGGGCCAGGAGAGGATCCCAGTCCGAGCCCCACAGCAGCTTGATCACGTTCCAGCCGGCGCCGGCGTACAGTCCCTCCAGCTCCTGGATGATCGAGCCGTTGCCGCGCACCGGCCCGTCGAGCCGCTGCAGGTTGCAGTTGACGACGAAGATCAGGTTGTCCAGCCCTTCGCGCGCCGCCAGCGACAGTCCGGCGAGCGACTCCGGCTCGTCCATCTCGCCGTCGCCGACGAAAGCCCAGACCT
>CAYLZU010000507.1:0-2222 GCA_964388005.1 uncultured Burkholderiaceae bacterium | reverse complement strand
CACGCGGCATGAACTCGCGCCAAGCAGCCACCACGCGCAGACGCGCAGGACCACCCGCCGCTCGACGGCAGGTCCGAGTCCAGCCGTGACTGACGGACGCGCGGCTCCTCAGCGCTGCCGCGCGAGGAAATCGAGCACCGAGTCGAGGCGCGGATCGTCGGCGTAGCGCGATTTCATCTGCGCCATCGAGCTGCCCAGCGCCTCGCGGGCCGGGCCTTCGCCGACCGTCCAGGCACGGATCGCGTCGCGGTCGAGCCGGTTGCCGATGCCGTCGAGCCGGCTGGACGGATTGCCCTCGCCGGCCAGCGAATGGCACATGGTGCAGTTCATGGCCGCGAAGGCGGCGCGGCCGACCTCGTCCGCCGCCGTGTCGGCCGCGGGCTCCACCGGCAAGGCGGGCGCAGCCGGCAGGCGGGGGTTGTGAAGTGCGGCAAACGACGCCGCCAGCAGCACCACCGCGGCGGCGGTTGCCGCGGCCAGCCAGCGGGCCCGAGTTTCGCGCAGCATCGTCAGACCCAGTCGAAGATCTCGGAGTGCACGCTCGATGCCTTGGCGCCGAGCGCCGCCAGCGACCGCTCGACCGAGCGCGTCATCGGCGTCGGGCCGCAGAGGAAGAACTCGTAGCCGTCGACCGGACGCGGCAGGTGGCGTTCCAGTACATGCCGCGTGATCAGGCCGCGCTCGCCGGCCCAGTCGGGCTCCGGTTCGTGCAGAACGTGCACCACCGCCAGGCTCAGCCGCCGCTGCAGCGCCTCGATGTCCTCGCGCAGGGCGATACGGTCGTAGCTGCGGCTGCCGTAGACGAGCACGTGAGGCCTGCGGTCGCCGCGATCGGCGAGCGTGCGCATCTGGCTCATCATCGGGGCGATGCCGATGCCGCCGGCGATGAACACGAAGCCGCGCGCTTGCGGCATCCGGTCGCAGCTGAAGTTGCCGTAGGGGGCGTCGAAGTACGCCGTTTCGCCCGGCCGCACGTCGCGGATCGTGCGCGTGAAGTCGCCCAGCTCCTTGATCGCCAGCTCGACCCGGTCGCCGCGCTCGGCGCTGGAGGCGATCGAAAACGGATGCTCCTTCAACGCGAAGGGCGACGCGCGCAGCGTCAGCCAGCCGAACTGGCCCGGCTTGAAGCGCAGCGGCTTGCCGCTGGCGCGCTCGAGCGCAAGGGTCACCACGCGGCCGCGTTCGGGCCGCGCCCAGACGACGCGCCAGCGGTCGCGCGCCACCCGCCACGGCCGCAGCAGTCGGACCCAGCCGATCAACGCCAGCCAGAAGGCGCCGTAACCGGCCCACAACCACTCCTTCCACGCCGTGTCCAGATAACGGCCGGCGGCGAGCATGTGCCACAGCGCCAGCGCGAAGGCGATCGCGGCAACCGCCGCGTGCGTCCACCGCCACAGCTCGTACTCGATGCGTAGCTGCCGCCGCAGCAGCGACGAAACCACCAGCAGCGCGAACAGCAGCAGCGCCGCCCGGCCGGCGGTCATGTGCGCCGGCGCCAGCCGCGGGTCCGCGGCGCCGAGCACCATCGGGTAGGCGGCCTTGAGCACGCCGTAGTGCGCGGCGGCGATCAGCAGGGCGAACACCGCCAGGTAGCGGTGGAAGTAGTAGATGAGATCGATGCCGAACGGCGCCGTGGCGCGGCGGAAGCGCGCCGTCAGCGCGAACTGCACGCCGAGCATCGCCAGCGCCGCATAGCCGAGCGCCATCGCGAAATCCCAGACGAAACCGGCGCCCGGCGTCGTCGTGTCGGGCAGCAGCGCGAACAGCGGCACCACGACCAGCGCCAGGTACACCGCCAGCCACAGGGCGGCGCGCGCCGGCACGGAAAGGTGCCGCCCGGCGGCGGCGGGCCTGGCGGACATCGGTTCGATCGGATTCACGGCGGATTCGGCAACCGGCCGGCGGACTCGTCATCGAGGATCGGCCTGTCGTCCAAGTGTTCCGATGCAACGGACGGCGCCGGTTGACGCCGGTCAACAGCAGGGAATCCCGGACTCGTCGTTTACCCGGACATTGGCGCAGTGACGCCGTTGGCCGCGATCATCGGCGCCGATCACCGCCTTCGGAAGGCCCTGGTCGGCAGGGCGACACCGGTGCTTCAGAGTGGAGACTCCCGTCTCGATTCGAGGCCGAGGAACGAGGCGGTCATCGCAAGCTGCCACAATCGCCGCCGGGCTGTCGATTGCGGCGCACGGGCAGGAGACGATCGCCGCTGAACCTTC
>CAYLZU010000506.1:0-2228 GCA_964388005.1 uncultured Burkholderiaceae bacterium | reverse complement strand
ACCGCCACCACGCCGGTGACGATGTCGTCGATGTAAGTGAAGTCGCGCCGCATGTTGCCGTGGTTGTAGACGTCGATCGGCTCGCCGGCGAGGATCGCGCGGGCGAAGAGCATCACCGCCGTGTCGGGCCGGCCCCACGTGACGTAGACGGTAAAGAGGCGCGGGCCGGTGAGCGGCACGCCAAAGGCTTGCCGCGCGCCAGCAGGCGCTCGCAGAGGTGATAGCCGATGAAACCGGCAGCGGCGGCGACGAGAATCGGGGCGCCGTTACCGTCTCTCCCCTGCGATGCACTGCATAACGATCTGGCGCACGGCGTCGCACAGTTCGGAGTGCCCGCCACTGCTTCACCCCGTGTGCGGAGCCGGTTGGGTCAGCTTGTCTTGGCGGGGGCAGGACTTCAAACAGACAACGTGGACGTGGTTTTCCAGCACGTCCGTCTCGATGCAGCCTCAGGAATTGACTTTCAGCGGCAGCAACCGGAGTCGGACTCGCCGCACATCGACGACGAGCAGCGCACCCTGCTTCAGCTCTTGCTCTGCCTGCTTCAGCGCCGCAACGACCAGCTTCCCGATTCTCTCGGGGCGCAGATTGTCGCCGCGAACCTGAACGACGCTGGGCTTGTGCCCGCGTGATGCCGCGAGGATCGCACTGAAGTCGAGATCGTGGGTGATCACCACGTAGTCGTTCTCGGCCGCAAACGACAAGATGACGTCGTCGGTTGCCGTAGCCAGCCCAAGCGTCGACCAGTGCGCCGCTACGATTCCCTCACTTGCCAGATGATCGACCCAGCGCGGCGACAGGTTCATGTCGACCAGAAACTTCATGCGTCGGCGAGTTCGACTTCACGCTCCTCGGCCAGCCAGGCGGCATACCGCAGCGCCTGCATGACGTCTTCCCGCTCCAGGTAGGGGTAATCCGCCAGAAGCTCGTCGATGCTGCGCCCGGCGCTGATCTGGCCGACGATCATGCCCACGGTCACGCGCATGCCGCGGATGCAGGCCTTGCCGCCCATGACGGCCGGGTTCCTCGTGATTCGATCCAGTTCTGCCATCTCGTACTCCTTTCGGAACTCCCGGCAGCGCCGCACCCGATTGCCCAGTCGAGCCCGCCGCGACCGAAGCGTTGCAGTGCGCCTTTGGCGGCACAAAGTATGGGCGCTGAGCGGGTCGAGCGGCAACGCCGGCGACCAGCGCATGGCCCAAGGACAGCATCGCTGCCGGCGGCGCTATGCCCCTGCTGCAGATGTCAAGGGAATGCTGTGGTGCGACTCGCCTGAGTGTCCGAATCAACCGCCCATGCCGCCGCTCACGCGCCGCCGTAGTACTCCCGATACCACGCCACCAGCTTCGGCAGCCCCTGCTCGATCGTCGTCGTCGGCCGCCAGCCGTAGTCGCGCTGCAGGGCGTCGATGTCGGCGTAGGTCGCCTGCACGTCGCCGGGCTGCATCGGCATCATGTTCATCCGGGGCTGGCGGCCGAGGGCGGCGGCCAGCACCTCGATGAACCGCATCAGCTCCTCGGGGTGGTGGTTGCCGATGTTGTTAGAGGCGGTGCTGCACGCCCCCCTCCGGTGGTGGCAGCCGGTCGAGCACCGCCACCACGCCGGTGACGATGTCGTCGATGTAAGTGAAGTCGCGCCGCATGTCGCCGTGGTTGTAGACGTCGATCGGCTCGCCGGCGAGGATGGCCTTGGCGAAGATCATCGCCGCCATGTCCGGCCGGCCCCAGGGGCCGTAGACGGTGAAGAAGCGCAGCCCCGTGAGCGGCACGCCGAAGGTGCGGGCGTAGACGAAGGCCATCAGCTCGTTGGCGCGCTTGGTCGCCGCGTACAGGCTCACCGGATGATCGACGCGGTCCTCGACCGAAAACGGCATCTTCGTGTTGGCGCCGTAGACGCTCGAACTCGAGGCGTAGACGAAGTGCTCCACCGGCCGCGCCCGCGCCGCCTCCAGCAGGTTGAGAAAGCCGGTGACGTTGGCGTCGACGTAGGCGTGCGGATGGGTCAGCGAGTAGCGCACGCCGGCCTGCGCCGCCAGGTTGACGATGCGCGCGAACCGGTGCCGCGCAAACAGCGCCTCGACCGCGGCGCGGTCGGCCAGCTCGATGCGCTCGAAGATAAAGCGCGGATGCGCCAGGCGCGCCAGCCGCGCCTGCTTCAGCCGCGGGTCGTAGTAGTCGTTCAGGTTGTCGATGCCGACCACCGTCTCGCCGCGCGCCAGCAGGCGCTCG
>CAYLZU010000505.1:0-2230 GCA_964388005.1 uncultured Burkholderiaceae bacterium | reverse complement strand
CGCGCGTTCTGGATCGCGATCACCGCCTGGTCGGCGAAGGTGCGCAGCAGGGCGATGTCGGCGTCGCTGAACGGCCGCGGCGGCGAGCGCGCGATGTCCAGCGTGCCGATCCCCTGGCCCTGCCACATGAGCGGCGAGCTGATCAGCGAGAAGTGCCCCGCCTCGCCGACCAGCGAACGCACGTACGACGGCAGCTCTGGCGCCAGCGAGGTGTCGGGCAGGTGCACGATGCGGCCGGCGCGGATGGCTTCTTCGCTCACCGAGCCCGCGAGCGGACGCGGGTAGTTGGCCGCCACCGCGGTGGCGAAAGAGCCGCGGAAGGCCGCGAAGTCGATCAACCCACCGCGAACGAGGCAGATGCCCATCTGCTCGGTGCCGAACAGGCGCTGGCAGCTGTCGAGCACTTTCTCGAACACCGGCTGCGGATCGGCCATCGAGGCGGCGATCGCCTGCAGAACATCGGCGCTCGCGGTCTGCCGCTCCAGCGCCGCCCGGGTCTCGTCGAACAACCGCGCATTGCGCAAGGCGACGGCCGCCTGTCGCGACAGGCCGGCGAGGAACTCCAGGTCGCGCCCGTCGAACGGCAGCCCGCCGCTGCGCCACACCGCCATCGCTCCCTGCACCGCCTCGCCGGCCAGCAGCGGCACCACCATCAGCCGCTCGTCGGGGCGCGGCTCGGTGCCGGGGATGCGCAGCCCGCGCGGATCGGCGGCGGTGTCGTTGATGAACTCGGCCTGGCCGCTTTCGAGGAGGCTGCCGACGATGCCGCGGCCGGCTTCGATCGTCGTCGCCTTCAGCTGCTCGGCGACGTCGCCGAGCGCGGCGATGGCGCGGTAGCTGCCGTCGCCCTGCGGCACGAAGATCGCGCTGCTGCCGGCGTCGAGCAGGTCCCTGGCGTGGCGGGCGATGCGGTCCATCACCGTGGCCAGGTCGAGCGACGCCGACAGGTCGCGGCCGACCTCGGCCAGCGCCGCCGACTCGCGGCTGCGGCGCTGCGTTTCCTCGAACAGGCGGGCATTTTCCAGGGCCGTGGCCATGCTGGCGACCACCGTCTGCAGGAAGCGCAGCTGCGCCTCGTCGTAGGCGCCGTCGCGCGCGTGGTCCTCGACGTTGACCACGCCGATCACCCCGGCGCGGCCGACGATGGGCGCGACCATGGCCGAGCGGCTCTGGTCGGTGCCCGGCACCGCCTCGAATCCGTCGGCGAGCATCGCCGCCGTGGTCCGATACAGCAGCGGCGCGCGCGTCTCGACCATGCGGGCCACTGGCGGCGGGATCGGCTGCGGCGGCAGTGTCATGCGCCGGCCGTGCTCGACGACGTACAGGCCATGCCCCACGGCGCCGGCGGGATCGAGCCACCAGATGCCGAGGTCCCGGGTGCGCAGCACCTCGCGCAGCGTGTCGCCCACCAGATCGACGATCGCCTGGAAGTCGAGCGAGCCGGCGATGCCCTGCTGGATGCTGTTGATCACCGCCAGCTCGGCGTTGCGAGCCTCGGTTTCCGCAAGCAGCCGCTGCGTCTGGTCGAACAGGCGGGCGTTCTCCAGCGCCGCGCCCATGGTCGCGCCGATGGTGGTCAGCACGCGCAGGTCGGTCTCGCCGAAGGCGTGCTCGCGCTCGTGGTTCTCGATCACGATCATGCCGAGCACGCGCCGCGTGCCGCGGATCGGCGCGGCGATGATCGACAGGCACCAGTCGGTGCCGGGCTGGGCGCCCTTGAGGCCGGCGGCGACCTGCTCCTCGCGGCTGCCGAAGTAGGCGCCGATGCCTTCGTGCAGCAGCCGTCGCGTCGGCTCGTTGGTCGCGTCCACCGGCCTCGGCGGCCGCTTCGGCAGGTGCTGGCCGTGCTCGACGCTGTAGAGCACCTCGATCGTGTCGGCCTGGTCGTCCCACCAGCGGATCGAGAGGTCCTCGCTGCCGAAGACCTCGCGCAGCTTGTCGCCGACCAGATCGACGATGCCCTGGAAGTCGAGCTTCGCCGCCAGCCCCTGCTGGATGCTGTTGATCAGCGCCAGCTCGCCGGCCCGGTGCTCGGCCTGCGCCTGCGCCTCGCGCGCCTCGGCGGTGCGGGCGGCGACCTTGCCTTCCAGCTCCTCGGTGAAGCGGGCGTTGGCCAGCGCCACCGCGGCCTGCGAGGCCAGCATCGCCAGCAGGTCGCGGTCGGTGTCGCCGAAGCGGCCATAGAGCCCGTCGAGATCGGCGTAGAGGAAGCCGAGCAGTTCGTGGCCCG
>CAYLZU010000504.1:0-2233 GCA_964388005.1 uncultured Burkholderiaceae bacterium | reverse complement strand
GTCGAACATGTCGATGCCGGCGGCGATGCCGTCGAGCAGGTCCTCGGGCGTGCCGACCCCCATCAGGTAGCGGGGCTTGTCCGCCGGCAGGCGCGGCGCGGTGTGGGCGAGGATGCGCAGCATGTCCGCCTTCGGCTCGCCCACCGACAGCCCGCCGATGGCGTAGCCGTCGAAGCCGACGTCGACCAGGCCGGCGAGCGACTCGTCGCGCAGGTCCTCGTACATCCCTCCCTGGACGATGCCGAACAACGCATTGCGGCTGCCCAGGCGGTCGAACTCGGCGCGGCTGCGCGCCGCCCAGCGCAGCGACAGCCGCATCGACTCCGCCGCGTGCGCGTGCGTCGCGGCGCCGCCGTCGACCTCGTAGGGCGTGCACTCGTCGAAGATCATCGCCACGTCGGAGTCGAGCACGTGCTGGATGCGCATCGACTCCTCCGGCGTCAGGAAGAGCCGATCGCCGTTCACCGGCGAGGCGAACCGCACTCCTTCCTCGCTGATCCTGCGCAGCCGGTCCAGCGAGAACACTTGGAAGCCGCCGCTGTCGGTCAGGATCGGCCGCCGCCAGCCCATGAAGCGGTGCAGTCCGCCGTGCCGGCCGATCACCTCCAGCCCCGGCCGCAGCCAGAGGTGAAAGGTGTTGCCGAGCACGATCTGCGCCTCGAGTTCCTCGAGGTCGCGCGGCGTCATGCTCTTGACGGCGCCGTAGGTGCCCACCGGCATGAACGCCGGAGTGTCGACCGCGCCGTGGGCCAGGTGCAGCCTGCCGCGGCGGGCGCCGCCGTCGGTGGCGAGCAGGTCGAAGCCGAGGCTGACTGGACTTCCTTCGCGCTGCGCGCTCGGGGATTCGCCCTTGGGGCGGCCCGAAGGGCTGACGGGACTTCCCTCGCGCTGCGCGCTCGGAGATTCGCCCTTGGGACGGCCCGAAGGGCTCATGCCGACGTCCTCGTCAGCAGCATCGCGTCGCCGTAGCTGAAGAAGCGGTAGCGCTGCGCGATGGCGTGCGCGTACGCGGATCGGATGCGGCCGATGCCGGCGAAGGCCGAGACCAGCATCAGCAACGTCGATCTCGGCAAGTGGAAATTGGTGAGCAGGCGGTCGCAGACGCGGAACCGATGGCCCGGCGTGATGAACAGCCGCGTTTCGCCGCCGCCGGCGACGACGACTCCGGCCGCGCCCGCGGCCGACTCCAGCGCCCGCAGGCTGGTGGTGCCGATCGCCGTCACGCGCCGGCCCTCGGCCTTCGCGGCGTTGATCGCCGCGGCGGCGGCGGCCGCGATCTCGAACCGTTCGGCGTGCATGCGGTGCTCGGCGATGCGCTCGGTGCGGACGGGCAGAAAGGTGCCGGCGCCGACATGGAGGGTGACGAACACGCAGTGCGCGCCGCGCTGGCGCAGTTCATCCATCAGCTCCGGCGTGAAGTGCAGCCCGGCGGTCGGCGCCGCGACCGCGCCGGCGCGACGGGCGTAGACGGTCTGGTAGCGCTCGGCGTCGCGGGCGCTGTCGGCGTGGGTGATGTACGGCGGCAGCGGCACATGGCCGAGCCGGTCGAGCGTGGTCGCCACCTCGGCGGAGAAGGCGAGCTCGAAGAACTCGCCGTCGCGGCCGATGACTTCGGCGGTGACGGCGCCGTCGCCGAACTCGATCCGCGTGCCGGCCTTCGGGCCGTGGCTCGTGCGCAGCAGCGCCAGCGCGCGTCGCGCGGCGACGATGCGCTCGACGAGAACCTCGACCTTGCCGCCGCTCGGCTTGCGTCCGAACAGCCGTGCCTTCAGCACCCGCGTGTCGTTGAACACCAGCACCTCGCCGGCCTCGACGAGGCGGGGCAGGTCGGTGAATCGCAGGTCATCGAGCGACGCCTCCCGCACGTGCAGCAACCGGCTCGACGCCCGCGCGGGCGGCGGCTGCTGCGCGACCAGTTCCGCGGGAAGATCGAAGTCGAAGTCGGCGAGCGTCAGCTCGCCGCGGTCCACGGCTTGACCGGCCATGAGCGTGACGGAAGTTCAGATGGTGCCGGAAGAGGGAATCGAACCCACACTCTGTTGCCAGAAGTCATCGGCTTCGCGCCGGCGGCGCCGGCGCGGTTTTGTCTTCGGCCGGCCGGCTGGCGCCGGCCTTAACGTCGGCTGCGCCGACGTTAGCCTGCGACGAAATCCGGTTCTGGAAGCGCCTGCGCTGCAATTGGTGCCGGAAGAGGGAATCGAACCCACACTCTGTTGCCAGAACCGGATTTTGA
>CAYLZU010000503.1:0-2234 GCA_964388005.1 uncultured Burkholderiaceae bacterium | reverse complement strand
CCTGCACTTCGACGACGTCTCAAGGCTGATGCGCGCGCTGCGCAAGCTGCTCGCGGCGGGTCACTCGCTGGTGGTGATCGAGCACAACCTCGACGTGATCCGCTCCGCCGACTGGATCATCGACCTCGGCCCCGAAGGCGGCGACGCCGGCGGCGAGATCGTCATCGCCGGCACGCCGCGCGATGTCATGGCGCACCCGACTTCGCACACCGGCAAAGCCCTCGCCGACTACGAACGAAAAATGGGGTCAGAGTCCATTTTTCCGGCTGGCGACACGCAGCAGCGAAAAATCGACTCTGACCCCATTTTTCTGGAGGAGTCGTCGGGGAAGTATCTGGCGACGGTGCGGCGCGAGAACGTCATCGCCATCAGGCATGCGCGCGAGCACAACCTGAAAGGCATCGACGTTTCAATCCCGCGCGACACCTTCACCGTGATCACCGGCGTCTCCGGCAGCGGCAAGTCGACGCTGGCCTTCGACATCCTGTTCAACGAGGGGCAGCGGCGCTACCTCGAATCGCTGAACGCCTACGCGCGCTCGATCGTGCAGCCGGCCGGCAAGCCGGACGTCGACGCGATCTACGGCATCCCGCCGACGGTGGCGATCGAGCAGCGCACTTCGCGCGGCGGCCGCAAGTCCACGGTCGCGACGATGACCGAGGTCTACCACTTCCTGCGCCTGCTCTACATGAAGCTCGGCGTGCAGCACTGCCCGGACTGCAAGGTGGAGGTCGCCCCGCAGAGCTTCGAATCGATCGCGGCCAGCATGCTGCGCGAATTCCGCGGCCGCCACGTCGGCCTGCTGGCGCCGCTGGTGGTCAACCGCAAGGGGCTGTACACCGACCTCGCGCGCTGGGCCAAGGGCAAGGGCTACACGCACCTGCGCGTCGACGGCGAGTTCATCCCCACCGCCAGGTGGCCGCGGCTGGATCGCTTCAAGGAACACACGATCGAACTGCCGGTCGGCGACCTGGTCGTCTACAGCGACGAGGAGGCGCAACTGCGGTCGCTGCTCGCCACCGCGCTGGAGCACGGCCACGGCGTCGTCGGCGTGATCTGGCCGCTCGATCGCCTGAAGGACGCGCTGGCGCGCGGCGAGCCGGCGCGCGACCTGGATCAGCGCGTGTACTCGACCAAACGCGCCTGCCCGTCCTGCGGCACCTCGTTTCCCGAGCCCGACCCGCGGATGTTCTCGTACAACAGCAAGCACGGCTGGTGCCCGCAGTGCTATGGCACCGGCCTGAAGCTGCAGGGCTTCGACGCCG
The DNA here is from genome assembly GCA_964388005.1 of uncultured Burkholderiaceae bacterium. Lineage (GTDB taxonomy): Bacteria > Pseudomonadota > Gammaproteobacteria > Burkholderiales > Burkholderiaceae_F > JADJWR01. Next base: position 969 of record CAYLZU010000503.1, on the reverse strand, counting down.
AGCAGACCGGCGAGGAAGTGTGGTGGAACGCCTGGTACGAAGGCGAGACGACGCCCTGCCCCGCCTGCGACGGCCAGCGGCTGAACCGCACGGCGCTGGCGGTGCAGTGGCAGGGCCGCTCGATCGCCGAACTCGCCGCCGGCAGCGTGGCCGACGGGCGGAAGCTGTTCGGCGCGCTGACGCTCGAAGGCCGCGAAGGCGAGATCGCCCGCGACGTGCTGGCCGAGATTCGGGCAAGGCTCGACTTCCTCGAGCAAGTCGGGCTGGGGTATCTGGCGCTCGACCGCGCCGCGCCGACGCTGTCCGGCGGCGAGGCGCAGCGCATCCGCCTGGCGGCGCAGTTGGGCTCCAACCTGCAGGGCGTGTGCTACGTGCTCGACGAGCCCACCATCGGCCTGCACCCGCGCGACAACCGCATCCTGCTCGACGCGCTCGGCAAGCTGCGCGGCCGCGGCAACACGCTGGTGGTCGTCGAGCACGACGAGGACACCATCCGCCGGGCCGAACACGTGATCGACATCGGCCCCGGCGCGGGCGTGCGCGGCGGCCGCGTCGTGGCGCAGGGCTCGGTGGCCGACGTGATGGCGAGCGGGGAATCGATCACCGGCCGCTACCTCAGAGCGCCGTTGCGGCACCCGGCGGCGCCGCAGCGGCCGGTGCAGAAGGACACGCCGCGGCTGCGGCTGCGGGCGGCCCGCCTGCACAACCTGCGCGACGCGGAGGCAGAGTTCCCGCTCGGAAGGCTGACGGTGGTCACCGGCGTCTCCGGCAGCGGCAAGTCCACACTCGCCCGCGACGTGCTGCTCGCCAACCTGCAGCGTGCCGTGAACGCCGATCCGCGCAAGAAGAGATTCGCCGGCCCGTGGATCGGTTGCGACGCGATCGATGGCCACGAGCAGGTCGACCGCGTGCTCGAAGTCGACCAGACGCCGATCGGCAAGACGCCGCGCTCCTGCCCGGCCACCTACG
>CAYLZU010000502.1:0-2241 GCA_964388005.1 uncultured Burkholderiaceae bacterium | reverse complement strand
CTGCTGACCGAGGTACCTGACCCCTCGCAGGACGAGAACGCGATCGACATCGACGATGCACCCGTCGTGCGCTTCCTGCAGAAGCTTCTGCTCGATGCGATCGGCGACGGCGCCTCCGACCTGCACTTCGAACCGTACGAGAAGTTCTACCGGATCCGCTTCCGCGTCGACGGCATCTTGCGCGAGATCACCCAGCCACCGCTGGCGATCAAGGAACGACTGGTGACCCGCATCAAGGTCCTGTCCAAGATGGACATCGCCGAGAAGCGGGTGCCTCAGGACGGCCGGATGAAGCTGGCGCTCAGCGCGCAACGGGCGATCGATTTCCGCGTCAGCACGCTGCCGACCCTCTTCGGCGAGAAGGTCGTGATGCGGATCCTCGATCCCAGCCAGGCCAAGATGGGCATCGACGCGCTCGGCTACGAGCCCGATCAACGCGCCGTCCTGCTCGACGCGATCAAGCGGCCGTACGGCATGGTGCTCGTCACCGGACCGACCGGCAGCGGCAAGACCGTGTCGCTGTACACCTGCCTGAGCATTCTCAACGAGCCCGGGGTCAACATCTCGACCGCCGAGGATCCTGCCGAAATCCAGCTCGCCGGCATCAACCAGGTCAACGTCAACGACAAGGCGGGACTGACATTCGCCAACGCGATGCGCTCCTTCCTCCGCCAGGATCCCGACATCATCATGGTCGGCGAGATCCGAGACCTCGAGACCGCGGACATCGCCGTCAAGGCCGCGCAAACCGGACATATGGTGATGTCGACGCTGCACACCAACGACGCGCCGTCGACCTTGACGCGGCTGGCCCACATGGGCGTGCCGCCGTTCAACATCGCCTCGTCGGTGATCCTGATCACCGCGCAGCGGCTGGCAAGGCGGTTGTGCACCTGCAAGGAACCCGCGGACTTCGGCGCCGACGCGCTCCTCGCGGCGGGATTCGCGCGCAGCGAACTCGACGGCTCCTGGGTTCCGTATCGCGCCGTCGGTTGCGACCGTTGCAAGGGTTCCGGCTACAAGGGCCGGGTCGGCATCTACGAGGTGATGCCGGTCACGGAAGCGATCCAGCACATCATCCTCAAAGGCGGCAGTTCGATCGAGATCGCCCAGCAGGCACAGCGTGAGGGCGTGAAAAACCTGCGCCAGTCGGGTCTGCTGAAGGTGAAGCAGGGCATGACCTCGCTGGAAGAAGTGCTCGGCTGCACCAACGAATAGCCAAGCAGCGCGGAGTCGTCAAGTTCATGGCAACTGGAGCAGTCGCGAAACCCCGCCCCGCGGCTCCGCAGGAGTCGCTGTACGCCTGGGAAGGCACCGACAAGACCGGCAAGGTCGTGCGCGGAGAGATGCGCGCCGGCGGCGAGTCGGCCGTCGCCGCGGCGCTGCGCCGACGAGGGATCTCGAAGCCGAAGATCAAGAAGCAGGTCTTCTCTCGCGGCCGCAAGATCACGGAAAAGGATCTCGCGATTTTCACGCGCCAGCTGTCGACGATGCTCCGGGCCGGGGTGCCGCTGATGCAGTGTTTCGACATCGTCGCCCGCGGTCACGCCAATCCGTCGATGTCGCGGTTGCTGAACGAAATCCGCGCCGATGTCGAAACCGGCACCAGCCTGAGCCAGGCCTTCCGCAAGTACCCGATCCACTTCGACCCGCTGTTCTGCAATCTGGTCGCCGCCGGTGAGCAGGCAGGTATCCTGGAAACCCTGCTCGATCGGCTGGCGACCTACAAGGAAAAGACGCTGGCGCTGAAGGGCAAGATCAAGAAGGCGCTCTTTTACCCGGTGATGATTATCGTCGTCGCCGTACTGATCACGGCGATCATCATGTATTTCGTGATCCCGTCGTTCAAGCAGGTGTTCGCGAGCTTCGGCGCCGACCTGCCGCTGCCGACGCTGATCGTGATCGCGATGTCGGACTTCGTCGTCGCCAACTGGTACTGGCTGCTGTTCGGCTCGCTCGGAGCGGCGTACTTCGCCTACCAGGGCTGGCGCCGGTCGCCGTCGTTCCAGCGCCTGGTCGATCGATACATGCTCAAGCTTCCCGTGATCGGAGAGATGCTGCAGAAGGCGTCGGTAGCGCGCTGGGCGCGCACCCTGTCGACGACCTTCGCGGCTGGAGTGCCGCTGGTCGACGCCCTCGACTCGGTCGGACCGGCCTCGGGCAACGCCGTCTACAAGGACGCCACTCGGCAGGTTCAGGCGGAGGTCAATGTCGGCACCAGCCTGGCACAGTCGATGCAGA
>CAYLZU010000501.1:0-2253 GCA_964388005.1 uncultured Burkholderiaceae bacterium | reverse complement strand
CGCCTGGATCTCGACCAGCAGCGGCCGCGTGCCCTCCTGCGTCACCAGCACGCAGGAACCGGGAACCTGGGCATCGTGCTGCGACAGGAACAGTGCCGACGGATTCGCGACGCCGCGCAGCCCGCGATCGGTCATCGCGAACACGCCCAGCTCGTTGACCGCGCCGTAGCGGTTCTTCACCGCCCGCACCAGCCGGAACGACGAGTGCGGGTCGCCCTCGAAGTACAGCACCGTGTCGACCATGTGCTCCAGCACCCGCGGGCCCGCCAGGGCCCCCTCCTTGGTGACATGGCCGACCAGCACCAGGCTGGTCCCGGAGCGCTTCGCCGCCCGCGTCAGCTGCGCCGCGCACTCGCGCACCTGCGCCACCGATCCCGGCGCCGACTGCAGTTCGCCCGAATACAGGGTCTGGATCGAGTCGATGACCGCCATTTTCGGCCGCTCGCTCTCCAGCGCGGCGAGGATGCGTTCCAGCGCGATCTCCGCCATCAGCCGCACCTGCCGGCCGTCGACGCCGAGCCTGCGGGCCCGCAGCGCCACCTGCGCCGCCGACTCCTCGCCGCTGACATACAGCACCGGCATCGCCTGCGACATGGCAGCCAGCGCCTGCAGCAGCAGCGTCGACTTGCCAATTCCGGGATCGCCGCCAATGAGCACCACGGCCCCGGGCACCACGCCGCCGCCGAGCACGCGGTCGAACTCTGCCAACCCCGTCGACTGGCGCGGCAGGTCCACGGCAACGACATCGCCCAGCGTATGCACCTCGGCTGTCGGCGCGAGCGAAGCAAAGCGCGCCGCCGATGCCGGCTCCAGCGGCGCTTCCGACAGCGTGTTCCAGGCGCCGCACTGCGGGCACTGGCCCTGCCACTTCGGGCTCGTGCCGCCGCACTCGCCGCACACGTACTGTGATCGCGCTCTCGCCATTTTCTTTCAGTGGCGCCCGGCCGCCCGAAGCCACTGAACGCCCCCTCGGGGGGCAGCGAGCGCCAGCGAGCGTGGGGGTCTCTTCATGCGCCCGGCCGCCCGAAGCCACTGAACGCCCCTCGGGGGGCGAGGCTGGACACGAGCCGCAGCCTTCGTGCCGGCGAATGCCTGCCGAGCCGGCCGGGCCTGCAAGCCAGGCGGTGGAGCGCCGAACGCAAGCGAGCGTAAGGAATTCATCCCATGCCGCGCTCGCCGACCGGAACTCGCCCGGCCAACGCGCAAAGAAGCTCGTAGCCGACCGTGCCGGCGGCGCCGGCGACCTCGTCGACGGCGATGTGCTGGCCCCACAGTTCGACCTCGGCGCCGGCATCGACCTGCGGCGCGTCGGTCAGGTCGACGGTGATCATGTCCATCGACACGCGGCCGACCAGCGGCAGCCGCTGTCCACCGGCCCACACCGGCGTGCCGTCGGGCGCAACCCGCGGGTAGCCGTCGGCGTAGCCGCAGGCGACGATGCCGATGCGGCTCTCCCGTGCCGCGCGCCAGCGGCTGCCGTAGCCGATCGACTCCCCGGCGCCGATCCGCTGCACCGACAGCACCTGCGCCGCCAGCGTCATCGCCGGCCGCAGGCCGAACGCCGCCGCCGCCCGGCCTGCCATCGGCGACGCGCCGTACAGCGCGATGCCCGGCCGGACCGAGTCGCCGCCGATGCCGGGATGGAGGAACAGCGCCGCCGAGTTGGCGAGGCTGCGCCCGCCCTGCCAGCCCGCACAGGCCGAGTCGAAGGCGCGCATCTGGTCGTCGACCGCCGCCGGCCCGTCGCCGGCGTCGTCACGATCGGCATTGGCGAAGTGCGTCATCAGCGCCGCGACGCGCACGCCGGACATCCGCCGCAAGCGCTCGACCACCGCCGCCGCACGCCCGGGGGCGAAGCCGAGGCGGTGCATTCCGGTGTCGATCTTGACGTACACATCGACGGGCGCGCGCGGGCGATGGCGCTCGAGCATCGACACCTGGTCGTCGTGGTGCACGACGGTGGTCAGGCGCAGCCCCTCGACCTCCTCCAGATCCGCGGCCGCGAAGAAGCCTTCGAGCAGCAGGATCGGCCGCGCCCACCCGGCTTCCCGCGCCCGCGCCGCCTCGTCGAGATCGAGCAGCGCCAGGCCATCGGCAGCGGCGAAGCCGCGCAGGGCGCGGCCGAGCCCATGACCGTAGGCATTGGCCTTGACCACCGCCCACAGCCGGCGCGCGCCGGCATGGCGGCGCGCCACGGCGAGGTTGTGGCGAAGGGCGTCGAGATCGACGGTGGCGCGGATCGGGCGCGGCATG
>CAYLZU010000500.1:0-2254 GCA_964388005.1 uncultured Burkholderiaceae bacterium | reverse complement strand
GCGCTCACGTTCTCCAGCACCATCATCATCGTCAAGCTGCTGTCGGACAAGCGCGAGATCGACTCGCTGCACGGCCGGGTGGCGATGGGCTTCCTGATCGTGCAGGACATCGCGGTGGTGATCGCGCTGATGATCCTCGGCAGCCTGCGCGAGTCGCCTGATGCCTCGGTGACACAGGTGGCGTTGATCACCGCCGCCAAGCTGGCCGGCGCGGCGGCGGTGGTGTGGATCGCGCTGCGCTACGTGGTGCCGCAACTGGCGCGGCGCGCGGCGCGCAGCGGCGAACTGCTGCTGCTGGCGTCGATCGCCTGGGGCGTGATGGCGGCGGCGGCGGGGGAACTGGCCGGCTTCAGCAAGGAAGTCGGCGCGTTCCTGGCCGGCTTCACCCTCGCCGCCACGCCGTTTCGCGACGCGGTGGCGGCGCGGCTGGCGGGGCTGCGCGACTTCCTGCTGCTGTTCTTCTTCATCGAGCTCGGCCTGCGGCTCGAAGTGGGCGCCATCGGCGGCGAGCTGCTGCCGGCGGCGATCCTCTCCGCCTTCGTGCTGATCGGCAACCCGCTGATCGTGCTGGCGATCATGGGCTATATGGGCTTCCGCGCCCGCACCGGGCTGCTGGCCGGGCTGACGGTGGCGCAGATCAGCGAGTTCTCGATCGTCTTCGTGGCGATGGGGGTGACGCTCGGCCACGTCGGCGGCAACGCGCTGGCGGTCACGACGACCGTCGGCATCGTCACCATCGCCGCCTCGACCTACATGATCCTGTACTCGGAGAAGCTCTACGAACGGCTGGCGCCGCTGCTGGGCATCTTCGAGCGCAAGGTGCCGTACCGCGAGGCGCGCGGCGCGCTGGCGCCGCACGACGAAGTGCGGCCGGAGATCGTCGTCTTCGGCATGGGCCGCTACGGGCAGCGGCTGGCCGAGCAGCTTGCGCGCGAGGGCCACAAGGTCCTCGGCGTCGATTTCGACCCGGAACTCGTCCGCAGCGCCGCCCACCACACGGTGCCGGTGCGCTTCGGCGACGCCTCCGATCCCGCCCTGCTCGACGACCTGCCGCTGGCGGCGGCGAATTGGGCGGTGCTGACGATGCCCGATCCCGAGGTGGCGCTGGCGCTGGTGGCGGCGCTGCGCGCCCACCACTTCCGCGGCCGCATCGCGCTGGCGGCGCGCAGCGCCGAGGACATCCGCCGCCTGTCGCGCACCCACCCCGACCTGCTGCTGCGGCCGTTCCAGGACGCCGCCGATCACGCGGCGCGAACGCTGGCCGCCGAACTGTCCGGATGAACCCTCGCAGGAGGACGCCATGCCGATCCGCCGCATCGTCGCCGCCACCGACTTCTCGCCGGCGAGCAGCCTGGCGCTGCGCCGCGCCGAGCGCCTCGCCGCCGCCCACGGCGCCGAGCTGCACGTGGTCACCGCGCTGCCGGCGAACTGGCTCGAAGAACTGCGCGCCTGGTTCGCCGGCGCCGACGTGCAGGCCGATGCGGCCGTGATCCGGCAGCGGCTGGCCGACTGCGTATCGGCGCCGACCGGCGCGGGTACGGTCGCCTCGGAAGTGCTCGAAGGCGACCCGCGCGACGCGGTGGCCGGCTACGCCGAGCGTGTCGACGCGCACCTGGTGGTCGTCGGCGCGCACGGCCGCAGCCTGGTCGGCGAAACCGTGCTCGGCAGCACGGCGCTGGCGCTGATGGAGCGCTGCGACGTGCCGATCCTGGTGGTGCGAAACGACGCCGCGCAGGACTACCAGCGCATCCTGGTCGGCGTCGCCGTTGGCGTCGCCTGCGCGCAGGCGGTGCGCGTCGCCGCCGAGTTGTGCCCGGACGCGGACCTGACGCTGCTGCACGCCTACGAGGATCCGTTCGCCGCCGGACTGTTCCTCGGCCAGGCCAATCCGGACGCCGAGTCGTACTACCGCGGCCGCGCGCGCCAGCAGGCGCAGCAGGCCTTGGACGACTTCGTCGCCGGGCTTGGCCCGCTGGCCGTGCGCTGCCATCCGCTGCTGGCCTACGGACCGCCGGGCGTGCTGCTGGCGCACGGAGCGGAGCATCAGCGCGCCGACCTGGTCGTCCTCGGCTCGCGCAGCAAAGGCCGGCTGGAGGCGGCGCTGCTCGGCAGCGTGGCCTCGAACGTGGCCCTGATGGTCACCGCCGACGTGCTGCTGGTGCGCGAGCGAGCCAGCGCGGCGGCCGCCTGACGCCGTCACCGCCGGCCGCGGCGCACCGGCGCGGCGGAAGCGAAGCTCAGCCGCCGCAGCAGG
>CAYLZU010000499.1:0-2274 GCA_964388005.1 uncultured Burkholderiaceae bacterium | reverse complement strand
GTCCAGTTGCGGAAACTCCTCCAGCACGCCGGCCAGTTCGTTGCCGCGCTCGCCGCAGCCGAGGTAGACGATCACGTCGGCATGGCAGCCCTTGGCCAGCGCTTCGAGCAGGATCGTCTTGCCGGTGCCGAAACCGCCGGGGATCGCCGCCTTGCCGCCGAGGGCGACCGGGAACAGCGAGTCGAGCACGCGCTGGCCGGTGACCAGCGGCTCGTCCGACGGCAGTCGCGCCGCCACCGGGCGCGGCGTGCGTACCGGCCAGAAGTGCGAGGCGGCGATTTCGCGCCTGCCGCCGCCGGCTTCGCGCAGCGCCAGCAGCGGCGCATCGAGCGCGACCTCGCCCCCAGCGGCCACCGACACGACCTCGCCGGCGCAGTCCGGCGGCAGGCGGGCGATCCAGACGCGGTCGAGCCGGGAGCCGCTGCCTTCGCGTTCGGTCCGGGACGCATCCGCCGGCCGCAGCCGGCCGAAGGCGGCGGCCGCCTCCAGTCGTGCGCCCGGCTTCACCGTCGGCGTGAAGGTCAGCCGCATCGCGACCGGGGCGCTTGCCCCCGGCGCGATGTGTCGCGGCGGCTCGCCGGCGGCGCCCGTCAGCGGCCGCAGCAGCCCATCGAAGATGCCGCCGAGCAGGTGCGGGCCGAGCAGGATCGACAGCAGCGATCCGGTGCCCTCGACCGCGACGCCGGGCCGGAGCCCCGTGGTGTCCTCGTAGACCTGGGCGACGATCTCGCCCTCCTGCACGCGGATCACCTCGCCGAACAGCCCGGCGTCGCCGACGAGGATCGACTCGCGCATGCGGAATGGCCCGTCGGTGGCGGCGCGCAGCACCGGGCCGCTGATCCAGGTGACGCGGGCGCGGCTCATCGAGCGGGCTCCGGTCCAGCGCCGCCGCCGCGCCCGGTTTCGCGGCGGCGGCTCGGGCAGGCCGGCGCCTTCCCGCGGCGCGCAGCGCACGGCCGAGCCCGCCGGCGCGGTCGGGGCGCGATGCAATCGTTCCAGCCTGCGAGCGCGCCGGCCAAGGCCGGGCGCCCTCGGATCGGTCCTCCGGCGCTCATCGCCCCTCCGCTGCGCTGCGTGCCGGCGCGCCGGACAGGGCTGCGGACCGATCCGCGGCCGCGTCGGCCCGCAGCAGGTCGAGCAGCCGGCCTTCGATCGCCGCCCGGTCGGCGAGCAGGCCGTCGATGGTGGCATCGACGACATTGGCTCCGGCGCGGATGCGCACGCCGCCTTCGATCTCCGGGCGCGGCAGCCAGTTGACCGCCGCCACGCTCGCCGCCGCCAGCCGCGCCGCGAACTCCTGCCGCTCGTCCTGCGGCCAGTCGGGCGCGAACTCGATCTGCCACGGCGCGGCCGCGTCGCGGTCCGCGCCCGGTCGGCCGGCGGTCGGCGGGCGATCCGGCGTCAGCACCCGCAACGCGCGCGCCAGATGCGCGTCGAGCCACTGCCGGCGGGCGCCGTCATCGCGCCAGCGGGCGCCGAGCTGTTGCCGCAGCGCCGTCCAGCCCTGCTGCAGCACCTGCACCGCTCGGCGCTGCTCGGCCAGCCGTCGCTCGGTGGCCAGGCGCGCCTGCGCGGCGCCGACCTCGGCCGCCAGCCGCGCGCGCGCCTCGGCGATCGTCGTGTGCACGCGCCGCCGGCCCTCGGCGCGGGCGGTACGCAGGATCGCCCGAGCCTGCTCCTGCGCCGGCTCGATGAGCTCGGCGCAGCGCCGGGCGCGGTAGTCCTCGACCAGCGCCAGCAGCGCCGCGGTGCGTTGTTCGAGGGTGAGTCGCATCGCCGTGCGGTCAGCGCTCGAGGCCGAGCTGGGCGCGGACCCGCTCGGCGGGATCGAGCGGCGAAACCGAGTCGCGTTCCGGCACGATCGCCAGCAGCGGCTGCAGCGCCGCCTGCGCCGCCTCCAGTTCGGCGCGCGGCAGCGCCGCCGCCACTTCGCCCGAGATCAGCACCACCTGCGCCGCGGCGCACGCCTGCGCCAGCGCCGCGCGTTCCTGGCCAGGCTCCGGCGAGAACACGCGCGCGCCGGCCAGCCGGAAACCGGCCCCGCTCACGGCGTCGCCGACGTAGGCGAGGGCGATCGGGGCGGTCATGTCAAGTGAGCCGGTTGAGGATCAGGATCGAGATGATCACGCCGTAGATGGCGATCCCCTCGGCGAGGCCGACGAAGATGAGCAGGCGTCCGAACAGGTCGGGTTTCTCCGCCAGCGCGCCGACGGCGGCGGCGCCGAGCTTGGCCACCGCGTAGCCGGCGGCCAGCGACGACAGGCCGGTGGCCAG
>CAYLZU010000498.1:0-2275 GCA_964388005.1 uncultured Burkholderiaceae bacterium | reverse complement strand
CTGCTGGGTGCGGTGGTTCGCGGCTTTGCCGGCGGGGCGCAACCGCATCACGCGTACGTCTTCGCCAACCGCCGCGCCGACCGGCTGAAGGTGCTGCTGTACGACGGGGTGGGGCTGTGGCTGTGCACGCGGCGGCTGCAAGCCGGGGGCTTCGCCTGGCCGCGCGAGGCCGGCGGCTCGGTGGCGCTGACGCGCGAGCAGTTCGACTGGCTGGTGGCAGGGCTGCCGTGGCAGCGGATGTCGGCGCAGTCGGCAGCGCCGATCACCGCCGTGTGAGAGCAAGCATGCGGCGCTGCGCATGTCGATTGGCGAAAGTCCTCTCGCGCGCGCACGCGCGCGCGAGGCATGATGCGCCCCATGCTCGAAGCACACCCGATCGACAGCGCATCGCCGGCAAGCGGCACGGTGACGATCTCGCGGGACGACTTCGAGCGGTTCGAGCGGCTGCAAGCCGAACTGAAGTTCGCGCAGACCAAGATCGCGGCGCTGAACTTCGAGGTGGCGAGGCTGAAGCGCTGGCGCTTCGGCTCCTCCAGCGAGAGCCTGGACGCGCAGGCGCCGTTGTTCGAGGCGATCGCCGCCGACACCGCGATCGAGGACCAAGCCGCACGCGAGGCACAGCAGCCGTCCGGGCAGCCGGCAACGCCGCCGAAGAAGCGCGCGGTGCGCCAGGCGCTGCCGGCGAACCTGCCGCGCATCGAGCACCGCCACGAGGTGGAGCACCGGGCCTGCGCGTGCGGCCAGCCGCTGCTGCGCATCGGCGAGGACGTGAGCGAGCAGCTGGACTGCGTGCCGGCGCAGTTCTTCGTGCACCGCCACATCCGCGGCAAATACGCCTGCCGCGGCTGCCAGAGCATCACCGCGGCGGTGCTGCCCGCGCAGATCATCGACAAGGGTGTGCCGGCGCCGGGGCTGCTCGCGCAGGTGGTGATCGCCAAGCACGACGACCATCTGCCGCTGTACCGGCAGGAAGAGATCTATGCCCGCTCGGGGGTGCACATCGCGCGCTCGAGCATGGCGCAGTGGGTGGGCATCTGCGGCGTGCGCCTGGCGCCGCTGGTGCGGCTGCTGCACGAGTACGTGCTCGCTCAGGATGTAATCCATGCCGACGAGACGCCGATCGCGCTGCTGGCGCCCGGGCGCGGCAAGACCCGGCGCGCCTACGCGTGGGTGTACCGCACGACGGACTTCGTGGCGCAGCGCGCGGTGTGGTTCGACTTCTGCCCCGGCCGCGGTGGCGAGCACCCGCGGCGCGTGCTCAGCGGGTTCCGGGGCACGCTGCTCACCGACGACTATGCCGGCTATCAGGCCTTGCAGCGCGACGGCGGCGTCACCGCGGCGCTGTGCTGGGCCCATGCCCGGCGCAAACTGTTCGAGGCGCACGAGCTCAACGGCAGCACCATCGCCGGCGACGCGGTGGCGCGCATCGCCCAGCTGTACGAGATCGAACGCGACGCGCGCGGCCTGGACGCCCAGGCGCGACGACAAATGCGCCAGCAGCGCGCCAAGCCACTGGTGGACACTCTTCATACTTGGCTGACCGAGCAGCGGCAGAGACTGTTCAAGGCCGACGCGACGGCCAAGGCGATCGATTACGCGCTGACCAACTGGCGGGCCCTGTCGCGCTATCTGGACGACGGCAACGTGCCGATCGACAACAACCCGGCCGAGAACGCGATCCGTCCGCTCGTCGTCGGCCGCAAAAACTGGCTGTTCGTGGGCTCGCAGCAAGCCGGCGAGCGTGCCGCCGCGATCCTGAGCCTGATCGAGTCGGCCAAGCTCAACGGCCACGATCCGTGGGCCTACCTCAAGGACGTGTTGGAGCGATTGCCGACGTTGAAAGACCGCGAACTGCATACGCTGCTGCCGCACCACTGGCAGCCCCCGGCGCATCCGACGCCGACCTTGCGGCCGGTCGCACCGTCAGCACAGGCTCAACCTGCCTGAGGCAACGATCGCACCCAGATTGCTCGTGCCGGCGGTGCGTTCGCCGGACGCTTACCGCTCAACGCCTGTGGCCGGCGCGCCGCCAGCCGACGATCCGCGGCTGGCCGCTGATCGGCATCGGCTTCTTCGTCGTCTACGCACTGGTCTCGGTGCTGCTGCCGCTGCAGCTGCTGGCGGCCTGGTTCGAAGCCAGCCTGCTGCCCGGCGCCGAACTCGGCGTGGCCGGCGGCGCGCTGGTCGGCTACCTGGCCTCCACGCTGGCGGGCTATGCCTGGCACCGCGCCGCGCACCGCGTGCCGCTGCTGTGGCGCATGTTACACCAGGCACA
>CAYLZU010000497.1:0-2280 GCA_964388005.1 uncultured Burkholderiaceae bacterium | reverse complement strand
GACCGAGTTGAAGAAGGTCTCGGCGCACTCGGGCTGGCGGTGCTCGGCCAGCAGCAGCACGTAGGCGCTCTTGACCGCCGCCCACAGATCGTCGCGCTCGTCCTCGCGCAGCGACTCGAGGTCGAATTCGGCGCGGATGCGGGCCACCGCCTCGTTGACGCGCTGGTCGTAGAAGTCGATGCGGCTGCGCGCCGCCTCCTGCATCCGCGCCCAGGCGCCGCTTTCATAGCGGCTCTTGGCCTGCTGCGCGACGTAGCGGAACAGGCGGTAGTGGCGGTCGAAGCCTTCGAGGATCGCCTGCGCGATGGCCGAAGGTCTCGGCGCCAGCGGCGCGGCGGCGCGGTCGGCGGCGAGGGCGGCAAGTCCGGGTTCGTTCATGTCGATGGCGGGTGATCGGCGGCCGCGGCGGACGACCGCGTCGTGAGGAGGCGGGGGCGGGTGGCGGCGGCAGGGGAGCGCATCCTAAGTCGCCTGGGCGTGCCGCGGCGTCGCCGCCAGCCACAGGGCCAGCGCGCCGAAGGCGGTGCCGAGCAGCCAGCGCTGCGCCCGCAGCCATAGCGGGCGGGTCGCGAACCAGGCGGCCAGCACGCCGGCGACGGTGACGAGCAGGCCGTCGACCACGGTCGACACCACCAGGTGCACGATGCCGAGCAGCAGGCTCTGCGCCAGCACCGGCCCAGCCGCCGGATCGACGAACTGCGGGAACAGCGACAGGTAGAACACCGCCACCTTCGGGTTGAGCAGCGCCGCCACCATCGCCTGGCGGAACAGCACGCGGTCGGGGACGACCTCGAGCGGCTGCGGCGTGAACGACATGCCGCCGCCGCGCAGCGTGTTGACCGCCAGCCACAGCAGATAGGCGGCGCCGGCGAGCTTGATGGCGTCGAAGGCGAAGGGCACCGCCAGCAGGACGACGCTGATGCCGAGCGCCGCCAGCATGACGTGAACCACCACGCCGGCGGCCACCCCGAGCAGCGAAAAGTAGCCGGCCCGCCGGCCCTGGGTCAGGGTGCGCGACAGCAGGTAGACCCACACCGGGCCGGGAGTCAGCGCCAGCAGCATCACCGCCAGCGCGAACAGCCACAGCCTGTCGATGCCGAGCCCGAAGAAGCTCATGTCGTCCACTCGAACCACTGCTCCCGCAGCGTGGCGCCGAAAGCCTCGGCGTCGGCTTCGCGGACGAGGCGGAAACCATGGCGTTCGTACAGCCGTCGCGCCGCATGGCGTCCGGCCGCCGTCGCCAGCGCGACGCGGCGGTGGCCGGCGCGGCGACCGAACTCCATCGCCGCCTGCAGCAGGCGGCCGCCGAAGCCGCGGCCGCGCAGCTCGTCGGCGACGATGAACCAGCGCAGGCGGGCGTGGTCGTCGCCCCTGCCGTCGAGCACGAGCGATCCGAGGATATGGCCGCCGTCGACGAGCAACCAAAGGCCGTCCCGCGCCGGATCGAAGCCGGACAGGACGTCGGCAACCTCCGCGGCAACCATGGCTTCGAACCGCGCGCCGAAGCCGAATTCCTGCGCATGCAGCCGCGCATGGTGGGCGGCAATGGTGCCGATCGCGCCGGGCAGGTAGCCGGGGACGATGCGCGGGCCGCACTCGACCGGGTTCAGCGCCTGCTCGAAGGGAAACAGCAGTTCGAAGCGCTCGAGCTGTACCTGCAGGTCGTCGGAAAAGGGGATGCCGAGCGACGGACAGACGCGGCTGAAGTAGCGGCGGTGGCCGTCCATCCAGTCGGAGAGCGTGCGATCGCCTTCGCCTTCGTCCCAGGCAAAGGCGGCGTCGACGTCGCGCAGCTGCCGGCGGTCGAGCCAGACGGTGCGGATCACGCAGCGCGGCGTGCCGTCGAATTCGGTGACGATGCTGTAGCCGTCGGCCACCGGCGCATCGTCGGGGTGAAGGTCGTTCCACGCCACCAGCCCCGCGGTGGCGCGCTTGGGGCCATGGAGCACGAGTTCGACCAGGTCGTGCGCGAGTTCCGGCGAGTCACCGAACGGCCATGCCTGCACCGGCGTTGCCGGCGGCAGCCCGGCCCGCTCGCAATAGGCGGCCCAGAACGCGGCGATGCGTTCGTTGCCGCGCAGGGAACTGGCGGGTGACGCGGCGGCAGCCATCGACGATCGCCTACGCGGCCGCCTCGATGAACCGGCAGGCCGTCGTGCGGCGCGGATACAGCCCGCCGTCGGCGTCGACGAGCCGGCCCTCGGCCGGCAGGAGGTGCCTGGCGGTCACATCGTCTCCGAAAACAGCTCGCGTCCGATCAGCATGCGCCGGATCTCGGAG
>CAYLZU010000496.1:0-2283 GCA_964388005.1 uncultured Burkholderiaceae bacterium | reverse complement strand
GGTGGCCCCACCACAGCTGGCGCGAGATGCACCAGTCCTGGATGTTCTCCAGCCACTGCCGGTACACGGTGCGCCACTGTTCCGGAAAGATGTTCACCGCGCCGGACTCGACGGCTTCGAGGGCCACCTGCGCCAGCGATTTGCCGGGATGGCGCGTGCCTTCCGGCGCCGACTTCGCCATCGCCACGTACCACTGGTCGGAGAGCATCGGCTCCACCGCCTCGCCGGTGCGGCCGCAGCGCGGCACCATCATCTTGTGCGGCTTCTCGGCGAAGTCGTTGAAGTCGTGCGCCGGCGTGATCTTGACGCAGCCGGTGCCGAACTCGCGGTCGACCATCTCGTCGGCGATCACCGGGATCTCGCGGCCGGTCAGCGGCAGCTTTAGGCGTTTGCCGATCAGCGCCGCGTAGCGCTCGTCGCCGGGATGCACCGCCACCGCGACGTCGCCGAGCATCGTCTCCGGCCGCGTGGTCGCCACCACCACGCCAGGGCCGCCGGAGGCCTCCGGGTAGCGGATCTCCCACAGCCGGCCGTCCTCCTCCTCGTTCTCGACTTCGATGTCGGAGACCGCCGTCTGCAGCTTCGGATCCCAGTTGACCAGACGCCGGCCGCGGTAGATGAGCCCCTGTTCGTACAGCCGCACGAAGGTCTCGACCACCACCCTCGACAGCGTTTCGTCCATCGTGAAGTAGGTGCGGCTCCAGTCGACCGAATCGCCAAGCCGCCGCATCTGCGACAGGATCGCGCCGCCGGAGGTCTCCTTCCAGTCCCACACCTGCTCGACGAACCTGTCGCGGCCGATGCTCTTCCGGTCGACGCCCATCGCCTCGAGCTGGCGCTCGACCACGATCTGGGTGGCGATGCCGGCGTGATCGGTGCCGGGCAGCCACAGCGTGTTGAAGCCGCGCATCCGGTGATAGCGGGTCAGCGCGTCCATCACCGTGTGGTTGAACGCGTGGCCCATGTGCAGGATGCCGGTGACGTTCGGCGGCGGCAGCTGGATGCTGAAGGCCGGCTTGCCCGAGTCCATGCCGGCGGCGAAGTAGCCGCGCGACTCCCACACCGGCGCCCAGTGCGCCTCGATCGCCGCCGGCTCGAAGGCTTTGGCCAGCTCGTTGTCGTTCGTCTTGGCGGCGGTGTTCATTGAGTCGGGCGCTCGTTGGCCATGGTGGCGGCGAATTTTACGGTGCTCCTTCGGCTCTCCCGCCGTGGCTCGCCGTGACCGCTGAGGCCGGCCTCGGGTTCGAGCCGGCGCCTTGTCCGCGGCGGCACGCGGCTGCTACGACCGTCGCCGTCCTCGACCTCGCGCTGATGATCGGCGCCGCGCCAACTGCGGCCAGTGCGGCGCGCGCTTGCCTGCGCAACCGGAAGACGCCGCGAACCGAGCCGGCAGCCGGGAATCGATGCGCCCGCAGCGGCTCGGCCGATCGAGCTCGCGCGAGCCGCCGGCGCGGACCCGACTCGATCGTCTGCCGTGACTTGCGGCGTTCAGGGCCGCCCGTCGCTGCCGCGCGAGCGGGCAAGCTCCTCGCGCACCGCCTGCTCGACCAGGTCCTGGAGCGCGATCCGCAGCGCGACCTGCGCTTCGTCGCTCAACTGCGCGATGACGCGGTCGATCGACGGCTGCAGCAGTTCGCGGATCGTCGTCCGCGCCTGGGCGGGCAGCTGCTCCGCCACCCGTTGCAGCACGGCCGCCCGCAGCGCCTCGGCCTGCGCCTCGCCGCTAGCGGCTTCGCTGGCGGCCGCCGTCGCTCCTTCAGGCGCGGTCGCAGCGACGGCGGCGTCCGGCGTCGGAGGCTCGGCGAGCGCCGCCTCCGCGGCTGGCACTGCCTCGGCGATGGCATGCGCCGCGGACAAGGCCGGCTCTTCGATGGCCTCCGCTGGCGGTGCCGGCTCGCTCGGCGGTGACGACGCGATCTCCGGCGGCGCCTCCACCGCGGCGGCATCGCGGCCAGGCGCGCTGCCGGCGGCGCCCGGCATCTCGGGAAGGGAGGTATCGAAGTCGACCGGCGGCAGGAAGATGCGCTCGGTCAGCACCGGGATCGACGGATCGTCGATCGCATCCGCGGCAAGCGCTTCGGCGTTCATCGCTCGAGCCGGGGTCGAACCCGTGGCCGCGCCGCGCCGGTCGTCACTCGCTGCTCCGGTCGTACGCCTGCGGGTCGAAACCGGCCTCGCGGTAGGCGCGGAACCGTTCGCGCGCGCGGCGCCGGTCGTCGTCGTCGCGCGAGACGATCTCGATCAGCCGCTCGAAGCGGCCAGCCAGCGACGGCAGCTGCGGCG
>CAYLZU010000495.1:0-2289 GCA_964388005.1 uncultured Burkholderiaceae bacterium | reverse complement strand
GAGGCGAGGCCGGCGCTGGCGACGGCGCCGCGGGCCGAGGCCATCGCGCTGCTAGGCGCCGCCGCCGATGCCGCCTACGGCACCGGCATGGTCGGCGCGCGCCAGCGCGGCGAACTGCGCCGCGCCTTCCAGCGCCTCGCCGTCGAGGAGGTCGCGCTCGGCGCCTACCTGCGCGAGCTGCGCTACCTGGGTCTGGTGCCGGGCTGGGGCACGCAGGGCCTGCACCTGCACTTCGGCGAGGCGATGGAAAAGCAAGGCGAGATCGAGCCGCTGGCCGGCCAGTTCGTCCAGGACCAGCTGCGCGGCAGCCCGCTGCTGTTCTACTCGCACCTGCTCGACGCGCTGTCACGCGACGCCAACCGGCTCGCCGGCGTCCAGCACAAGATGCTCGGCCGCGACATCGGCGCCGGCTTCAACGCGCTGAACCCCGGGCTGGCGCGCGGCGTGCTGCGCGCCGCGCCGGACATGAAGCGCGTCGGCGAGTTCCAGGCCGACGGCATCTACGTGCTGCCCGAGAGCGTGGCCGACCTGCCGCCGCTGGCCGGCATCCTCACCGCCGGCGCCGGCAATCCGCTGTCGCACGTGCAGCTGCTGGCGCGCAACCTCGGCATTCCGAACGTCGCCGTCGACGAGGCGGTCCTGCCCGAGCTGCGCCGGCAAGACGGCCAGCGCATCGTGCTCGCCGTCAGCCCGGCCGGGCTGGTCGAGATCGACGCCGACGGCCCGCGCTGGAACGCGGTCTTCGGCGCGCAGCCGAAGGCCGAGCAGGCCATCATGTTCGAGCCCGACGTGGACAAGCTCGACCTGACGCTGCGCGACTTCGTCAGCCTCGACACGCTGCGGGCCAGGGACTCCGGCCGCATCGTCGGGCCGAAGGCGGCCAAGCTCGGCGAACTGAAGTCGCACTTCCCCGACCGCGTCGCGCCGGGCGTCGGCATTCCGTTCGGCCTGTACCGCGCCGCCGTGCTCGACCGGCCGTACCGAAACTCGGGCCGCACCGTCTACCAGTGGATGGTCGACAGCTTCCGCCGGCTCGAGGCGATGCCGGCCGGCTCGCGCGAAGCCGGGGAGTTCGGCGAGAAGCTGCGCGCCGAGATCTACTCGATCGTGCGCAACACCGACCCTGGGCCGGAATTCCGGCAGCGCCTGCGCGCGGCGATGACGCGCGAGTTCGGCCCGGACTTCGGCGGCGGCGTGTTCGTCCGCTCCGACACCAACGTCGAGGACCTGCCCGGCTTCACCGGCGCCGGCCTGAACCTGACGCTGTTCAACATCGTCGGCTTCGACAACGTGATCAAGGCCATCTCGGAGGTCTGGGCCTCGCCGTACACGCCGCGGGCCTGGGCCTGGCGGCAGTCGCACATGAAGGGGCCGGAGCACGTCTACCCGGCGGTGCTGCTTCTGCGGACGGTGCCGTCGGACATCTCCGGCGTGATGATCACGCAGGATGTCGACACCGGCGACGCCGGCGTGCTGTCGGTCGCCGTCAACGAGGGCGTCGGCGGCGCCGTCGAGGGCCAGGCGGCGGAGTCGGTGCGCGTCGACCGCGCCGGCGGCGGCGTGAGGCTGATGGCCGTCGCCACCGCGCCGCGCAAGATGGTCCCGCAGGCGACCGGCGGCATTGCCCGGGTCGCCGTCTCCGGCGCCGACACGCTGCTCGGGCCCGGCGAGGTGCGGCAGCTGATCGCCTTCGCCGACGAGATCCCGAAGAAGTTCCCGCAGCTCGGCGAGGACGGCAAGCCGGTCGCCGCCGACGTCGAGTTCGCGTTCGTCGGCGGCAGGCTGTGGCTGCTGCAGATCCGGCCGTTCAACGAGAGCCGGGCCGCGCGCGGCGCCGCCTACCTGATCGGCATGGACAAGGCATTGCAGGCCAACCTGAACCGGACCGTCAGCCTGAAGGAGGCCATCCGATGAACCACCGGCGACTGCTGCGCGGCGCGCTCGCCGCCGTCTGCGCCGCCGCCGCGGCTGCGGCGTCGGCCTATCCGCTCGACGGCTACGAGTCGACCGGCATCCGCCGCCTCGAGGGCAGCCGGCTGGCCAACGAGGGCAAGCTCGCCGACGTCAGGCAGCCGCCGGGCGCCACGCTCGGGCTGCGCGACGTCGACCTGCGCCTGCCCGGCCAGACCTTCGACCTGCCGGCGCCGGACCCCGAGTTCACGCGCCAGGTCGGTGGCATCCTGGGCGACAGCATGGACGCCTACGGCCTGGCCGTGCTCGATCTGACCGATCCCGCGAAGCCGCGCTACGCCGAGCACCGCGGCGACTACAAGCAGAACGTCGGCAGCG
>CAYLZU010000494.1:0-2301 GCA_964388005.1 uncultured Burkholderiaceae bacterium | reverse complement strand
CGAAGGTCAGCGTGCGCAGCCTGCGGATGAGCGCGTGGTCCTTGCCCACCGTGCCGGCGAGCACCATGCCGAGCAGGTAGGCCGGCAGCACCGCCTCGCTGTCGGCCCAGGTGGCCAGCGCGGCGAAGGCGAACAGGCAGGTCATCAGGAACTTGGCTTCCAGTTCCGACGGCCGGTTGCCGTAGCGGCGGAAAAAGCGCGGCGTCAACCACGGCAGGACGAAGAACGCCGCTGTGCCGGCGCCGACGAAGACCAGCGTCTTGTAGGTGAACGGCGCGAAGATCAGCCCCAGCGCGACGACGGTGGCGAGATCGGTGATGAAGCAGGCCGCCAGCACGCCCTTGCCGTAGTGGGTGGCGTTCAGCCCGAACTCGAGCATCACCGCATAGACGACCGCCACCGACGTGGTGGACATGGCGATGCCGGCCAGCCAGCTCGCCTCGGCGCTCCAGCCGAGCGCCCAGTGCGCCAGCGCCGCGCAGCCGAGAAACGGCGCGCCGAAGCTGACGAGGCCGATGGCGAAGGTCGACTTCCACTGCTTGCGCAGCACCACCGGATCCAGTTCCGCTCCGGCCAGAAAGGTGAGCAGGATCGCGCCCGCCCCGGCCAGAAACTTGATCCAGCTGGCATCCCCGGCCAGCAGGGCGCTGCCCAGCAGCGCGCCGATGAAAAGCTGGGCGATGGTGCCGACGACGATTTCCGACAGTGCCGTGGCCACCCGCAGCCAGATCGACAGCAGCGTCGCCACCAGCGCCAGTGCCAGCCACAGCGCGGCCTGGGTCCAGATCTCGGTCATGACTGCGATTCCTGCATCGGCGGGTCATCGCGGTCGGGGTTCAACACGCCAAAGCGCGCCGGGATCTCGGCGTAGAAAAGGCGCACCTTCTCGGCGGTGATCAGGTCGAGCAGCTTCTGCTTCTCGTCGGCGGTGACGATGAACTCGACCTCGACGATCAGGTTGCCGGCCAGTTCGAAGAAGCGGTCCTCGTGCAGCCGGTGGTGCCGCCCGAAGCCGGCCATGGCGTGAAACGCCGAGCCGCCGCGGATGCCCATCCTGTTGGCGGTGCGCAGCAGCCACTCCCACAGCAGCGTGCCGTGCAGCCGCTGGCCTTCGACGACGTAGAAGCGCAGGTACGAGCCTTGCATCGCATGCTCCGCTGAAGTGGGCGCCTAGGTCGCGCCGGTTTCCGCGCCGCCGCCGGCCGCCGGCGCCGCGGCTATCGGGTACTGCTGCTGACTGGGGGGGTGACGCCGCAGCCCCAGCCACCAGCGCAGCCAGGCGCCGATGCAGGCGAGGCGACCGACGGGGAGAACTCCGAGAGGCTTCATCGTGTTCCGTTCGCTCGGCAGGCGCCGATCGCGCAGGAGCACATGGAGGTCAGCATACCCACGCGCATCTGCATCGAATCGTGCGTGCGTCGTAGGCATCATCAGCCGCGGCTGCGGCGGTTACAGGAGGAATGCCATCTCCTTGGAGGGCATTCTGCCACGGCGGCGCGGCGATCCGTCGAGGCCGGGTTGTTTCAGATCATCACTTTTCAGCGCCGGCACGACCACGCCGAGGCCGCAGCGAAGTCGAAGAGGGCCTGATCACGGCCTGGCGCGAGCACGAATCCGACTGTTCGGCCGGATGCCGCACCGGCTCGGCAACGATGCCGACGCCGAAGACTCCGAGGACCTGTTCTTCGCTCCGATCAGCAGCGCCGGGGCGACCAGCCGGCGAGACAACGAATGCGCCTGAAGGTGCGAGATCGCGCTCGGCGCCGGCGGTCGACTGCGGGTAGCGCGGCCGCCACGGCTCGCCGCAGCGCCGCGAGGCAGCCGAGGGTATTTCGCCGCGTAACTGCTGTAAACGCGGTCACGGATCGACGTCCCCGCTTGCGCTGCGTCACTTCCCTCGCTGCGGGCCGACGGAGACTGTTGTCACCGTAACGGTCGGCCGGCGAGGCGGCGCGACCGGCCTGCCGCGAAGTGAAGGCGCCGCCAGACTTCTCGCAACGAGGAGACCAACATGAAAGCCAGAGTCGCATTCGTTCCGCTGGCCGCGCTGCTGGCCGGCGCCTTTGCCGTGACCGATGCCGTGGCCGCCGGCCCTTACGGCTGGCGCTACAACGCACCGGGCTATTACTACTACCAGGACAAGCAGCTCGACCGCGCCACGGTCGAGAAGAACGCGCGCGCCGCGCTCGACGGCGTGACCAAGGGCGAGCAGTGGAAGAGCCCGCGCGGCGTCAATCACATTCCCCTGCTGTACAAGGACAAGCTGGTGATCGGCACGCTGTGGGAAGACGCTGACCTGAA
>CAYLZU010000493.1:0-2304 GCA_964388005.1 uncultured Burkholderiaceae bacterium | reverse complement strand
TGCCGGGCATCAGGTTGCCGTCCGGATTGGCCGCCGACACCAGAACGGTGTAGGTGACGACGTTCTGCACCGTCTGCGCGCTCTTGCGCACCTGCCGGACCTCGCCACTGAAGGTGCGGCCCGGGAAGGCGTCGACGGTAAACGTCGCCCGCTGGCCGACCTTGATGCGGCCGACATCGGCTTCGTCGATCGACGTTTCGACCTGCATGTCGCGCAGGTCGCGGGCGATGATGAACAGTTCCGGCGCCTGCAGGCTCGCCGCCACCGTCTGGCCGACGTCGACGCTGCGCTTGATGACGACGCCGTCGACCGGCGCCCGGATCTCGGTGCGGGCGAGATCCACACGCGCCGATGCGAGCGATGCCTGGCGCTGGGCCACCACCGCCTCCGCGTTCTTCACATCGGCGCGGGCGAGGTCGAAGGCGGCCTGCTTGGTGTCGAGTTCCGCCGGCGAGACGAAATTCCTGTCGACCAGCTCGCGGGTGCGGTCGAGCTCGCGCTTGGCGTTGAGCATGCTGACCTGCGCCCGCCCGAGCGCCGAGCGCGCCGCTTCCACGTCGGCCTCGCCCTGGCGCACGCGGTACTGGAAGGTCTCCGGGTCGATGCGCGCGATCAGCTGCCCGGCCTTCACCGGCGAGTTGAAGTCGACGAACAGTTCCTTGACCTGGCCCGAGACCTGGGTGCCCACCTGAACCGAGGTCACCGGGTTCAGTGTGCCCGAGGCAGCGACGGTCGCCGTCAGCGGGCCGCGCTCGACCGTCGCGAAGCGATAGGTGGGAGCCTGGCCGGCATCGCGCTTCGACCAGTAGGCGTAGCCGGCGGCGGCGGCGACGATCGCGAAGACGACCAGCCCAAGCAGGCGGGAGCGTCGAATCGGTTGCGGCATCGGGGACAGCGTCGGGCGCCGCGGCCGGCGCCCGACATCAGGAGGGAGTCCACGACAGTGTAATCAGCCCCGCCGAAGCGACTGTTTCCGAACGTAAGCGGCGCACGAGCGGTCTCCCGCGATGGACGAGCTGCGTCCGCGTGCGACGGAGCGCCGGTTGCGCGCCATGAAGCGGCGATCGTCCGACGGTCGGATTGCTAAACTCCGGCCGCTTCCGTCGACCATGAAACCCCGCTGATGAGTTCCGAACTGCCGGCGCTGGATCTCGAACGCGCCCGCCGCAACATGGTCGAGCAGCAGATCCGGCCGTGGGAAGTGCTCGACCCGTCGGTGCTCGACCTGCTGCTGACCGTGCGCCGCGAGGAGTTCGTGCCCCCGGCCTACCGGCTGCTGGCCTTCACCGACATGGAGATTCCGCTGCGGATCGACGGCGTCGATACCGGTGAGTGTATGTTCGCACCGAAAGTCGAGGCCCGGCTGCTGCAGGAACTCGGGCTGCGCGCGCACGAGCACGTGCTCGAGATCGGCACCGGCTCGGGTTACATGGCGGCGCTAGCGGCGCACAAGGCCCAGCACGTGCTGACGATCGAGATCAATCCCCTGCTGGCCGAGTTCGGCGCCGCCAACCTGGCCCGCAACGGCGTCCGCAACGCGCGCGTCGAGGTCGGCGACGGCGTCCGCGGCTGGCCCGCACGGGCGCCGTACGACGCCATCATCGTCTCCGGCGGGCTGCCGCTGCTGCCTGCCGAACTGCCGGCGCAGCTGAAGATCGGCGGCCGGCTGGCGGTGATCGTGGGCGAGGCGCCGGTGATGTCGGCGCAGATCGTCACCCGGGTCACCGATACCGCGTTCGACACGCTCAAGCTGTTCGAGACGGTCGTCAAGCCGCTCACCAACGCGCCTCGACCGCAGGCTTTCCGCTTCTGATGAAGACGATTTCGGCGCCGACGCTGGCGCAGTGGCTTCAGGATCCCGACCGCCCGGCACCGCAGCTCCTCGACGTCCGCGAACCCTGGGAGTACCAGATCTGCAGCATCGCCGGCAGCCGCCTGGTGCCGATGCGGACCCTGCCGGCGCGGCTCGGCGAACTCGATGCCGCGCGGCCGCTCGTCTGCATCTGCCACCACGGTAACCGCAGCGCCCAGGTCGGCATGTGGCTGTGGCGGCAGGGCTTCGGCGACGTCTACAACCTGAGCGGCGGCGTCGACGCGTGGGCGCGGCAGGTCGATCCGAAGATGGCCACCTACTGACACCCGACACCAGGTACTTCCAGGAGATGGTGATGAAACCGCCCTTCCGACCCGCGCCGCGCGCCGTCCTTGCCGTGGCGACCGCGCTCGCGCTGTCGCTTCCCGCCGCCGCGCAGCAGGCGGCGCCGAGACTGGAGGATCCATCGGCGCCATTGCGCGAAGCGGCCA
>CAYLZU010000492.1:0-2308 GCA_964388005.1 uncultured Burkholderiaceae bacterium | reverse complement strand
GCAGGGCTTCCTGCAACGGACGCCGCGCGGGCGCATCGCCGCCGCGCTGGCCTACACGCACTTCGGGCTGGCGCCTCCGGCAGCGGGCGGCTCGGGCAGCCTGTTCTGAACCGCGTCTCGACCGCAGGGCGAGTCGTTCCGACCGCTCACGGCGGCTAAACGGCCATTGGGCGGCCGGCGGTCGGTCTGTGAATGGGTACCGTATTGCCGCGATGTCGGTTATGGATCAGCATAGGCGCCGGGGTGTGGCTGACGGCGGAGAACTCACATGGCGGATGTATTGGGTTCGGCGGCTTTGGGAGCCGGAACGCACGCGACGCCGAGGCAACCGGCCGTCATTGCGGCCCCGGCGGTGCGCTGGCTCGACGAATTGCCAGAACGCGTTCGGCCCAATCGGACGGCGGCGCGATTCCCGCACATCGTCAACACCCTGTGCGCGCGCTGGCCAACGCCGCAGTTGTGCCTCGCCTACTTCGACGAACTGGTGCTCGACAATCGCGGCGACCGTAAAGGGTTCCCGCCGCTGATCGCAAGCGAACTGGCGCTGCTGAAGGATTACTACGAGTCGGTGGTCTTTCCGACCCAGCAGACGGCCTGGGACCACGTCGTGCACCGTTCGCGCGACGCGTCCGGCCGGTAGAGCCGCGCCGCCGCCGGGTTCGCCGCCGGCGGTGGCGAAGTTTTCCGTTCCGGTCGGCAGCAAGCCGGTTCCGTCGCGCAGCGGCGCCGGCCCCGTCCATCGTGCATCGACGCGTCGGCGCCACTACAATCGCGCCCTTTGCGAATCGCCATTGAGGAGGCGCAATGGATTACGCGCGCCAACAGCGCAATCCATCCCGGCATCTGGTCGGCATCGGCGGTGTCGTCCTGTTCCACATCCTGATCATCTGGGGTCTGGTGAGCGGCCTGGCGCGCAAGGTGGTGGAGGTCGTCAAGGGTCCGATCGAGGTCAAGGTGATCGAAGAGGTGGCGAAGCCCCCGCCGCCGCCAGCGGAAATCATTCCGCCGCCGCCGAAGATGGCCGCGCCGCCGCCGCCGTTCATCCCGCCGCCGGAGATCAACATCGCGCCGCCGCCAACGCCGGCACCGACGATCTCCGCCGTCACCCGCGAGGCGCCGCCGACGACGGCGCTGCCGCCGATCCAGCCGCCGCCGCCGCCGGTGGCCGCCGCGCCGCCGCCGCCGAAGCCCACCGGCCCGCAGAGCGCGCGCGTCGTCTGCTCCAACTACGTCGAGGTGATGTCTTCGATCGCCTACCCGCGCGAGGCGCTGCTCGACGGCATCCAGGGCGAGGTGCTGATCGAGTTCACCGTCTCCGCCAGCGGCGAGATCAAGAACGTCGAGATCAAGTCGTCGTCGAACCGCATCTTCAATCGCCCCGCGCTCGCCGCCGTGCAGTCGAAGCTCAGCTGCCAGGGCCAGGGGCAGGACGTGCGGGTGCAGGCACCCATCAGTTTTAAGATCCGCTGACTTTTTCCCCGAGCGAGCTCACGAGGCTTCCGCACCGTCCCTGCGCCCAAGAGCGCGACCCGTCAACCCAAACGCCCCACAAGGAGAGGATTCAATGATTGCCTTCTTTCGTCGCCAGGTGGCCTGCCTGGCCGTGATGCTCGCCGCGCTCGGCTTTGTCGCGCCGGTCGCGATGGCGCAGCAGGAAGCCGGCAAGGCACCCGCCGCGCAGGCCGCACCGGCGCCTGCCGTGACCAAGGAGGTGATCGAGAACCCGTACGGCCTGGAGGCGCTCTGGCGCCAGGGCGACTGGGTCTCCAAGGGCACGCTGATCATCCTCGTGATCATGTCGATGGGCAGCTGGTACATCATCTTCGTCAAGCTGTGGGAGCAGTCCAAGCTTGGGCGCGAAGGCCGGGCGATGGGGCAGAGCTTCTGGAAGGCGTCCTCGCTGAAGGAAGGAGCGGCGAAACTCAAGCCGAACAGCGCCTACCGCTACATCGCCGAAACCGGCATCGAGGCGAACGATCATC
Source organism: uncultured Burkholderiaceae bacterium (assembly GCA_964388005.1). GTDB lineage: Bacteria > Pseudomonadota > Gammaproteobacteria > Burkholderiales > Burkholderiaceae_F > JADJWR01. The sequence continues at coordinate 326 of CAYLZU010000492.1, read as the reverse complement.
ACGAAGGCGACATGACCGAGAACATCGACCTGAACACCTGGGTGACGATGTCGGTGCAGCGCGCGGTGGACAACATCAACAACCGCCTGCAGGACGGGCTCGCCTTCCTCGCCACGGTGGGTTCGACGGCGCCGTTCGTGGGCCTGTTCGGCACCGTCTGGGGCATCTATCACGCCCTGACCGCGATCGGCATCGCCGGCCAGGCGTCGATCGACAAGGTGGCCGGTCCGGTCGGCGAGGCGCTGATCATGACCGCCATCGGCCTGGCGGTCGCGGTGCCGGCGGTGATGGGCTACAACTGGCTGGTCCGCCGCAACAAGGTGCTG
>CAYLZU010000491.1:0-2312 GCA_964388005.1 uncultured Burkholderiaceae bacterium | reverse complement strand
GAGCCCGGCGACGCCGAAGCGATGGCCGAGGCGGCGCTGCGACTGCTGCGAGAGGCGCCGTTGCGCGAACGCCTGGTGGCAGCCGGCCTGGAGAACGTTCGCCGCTTCGACTGGAGCAGTGTCAGGCCGGGATTGCTTGCGGTCTACGAGGCCGCGACGCGTCGCTCGCTCGTTGTGCGGGCAGGACTGGCCTGAGGTCGTGCTGGACGAGACAGCGGCGCGCCGACCGAAATGAGAGTCCTCGATCTTCCCTTTCGCTACCGCCCCTGGCGGCCGCTGCACCTCCGGCTCGTGCTCGAGGAGTTCTCGCCATCGCGAACGCAGCCGCTGCGCGACCACCGCGCGCATCTGGAAGGCGCCATCGACTGGCTGTGCCGGGCGCAGGACGTGCGCGACGGCCGGCCCGATGCCGGCGGCGTGTCCGCCGGCTGGAGTTTCGAGGACGGTTGGCTTCCGAGCTACCCGGAGACCACCGGCTACATCATCGAAACGTTTCTCGAAGCGGGCCGCCGGCTCGGCCGGCCGGAACTCGAACAGCGCGCGCAGCGGATGATCGACTGGGAACTGTCCATCCAGCAGCGGGATGGCGCCTTTCCCGGCCACTTCGGCGAACCCGGCAGCCGGCCGGTGATCTTCAACACCGGCCAGATCATGCACGGCATGAATGCCGGTTACGAGCGGCTGGGTCGCGCCGAGTGTCTGGATGCGGCGGTGCGAGCCGGACACTGGCTGGCGGCGCAGCAGGACGACACCGGCGTCTTCGTCCGCTTCGAGCACAACGGCATCCCCCACGTGTACAACACGCGCGGCACCTGGGCGCTGGTGAAGACGGCGCTGCTCGCCGGCGATGACGAGCTGAAGCGGGCGTCGATTCGTCACCTCGACTGGGCGCTGGCGCGGCAGACAGCGAGCGGCTGGTTCGCCGACAACGCCTTCGTCGCCGGCCGGGCGCCGTTCACGCACACCATTGCCTATGCGATCCGCGGCTTTCTCGAAAGCGGGCTGCTGCTCGGCGAGCCGCGCTACGTCGACGCCGCCGCGCGCGCCGCGCGCGCGGTGGCCGCGCAACAGCGCTCCGACGGCTGGCTCGCGGGAACGTTCAGCGACGGCTGGGTGTCTCAGGACACCTACTGCTGCCTCACCGGGCTGGCGCAGATGTGCATCTGCTGGTCGCGGCTGCGCGACGGCGCCGGCGAGCAGGGCTTCGACGCGAACATCGCCGCGGCCATCGACTGCGTGAAATCGTCGCAGCGGCTCGCCGATCCGGCCGACGAGGTCCGCGGCGGCATCGCCGGCTCGTGGCCGATCTGGGGCGCGTACTCGCGCTTCGAATTCCCCAACTGGGCGGCCAAGTTTTTCGCCGACGCCCTGATGCTCGAGATGGACTGACGGACCGTGGCGACGGATCGACCGCGGGTGGTGGTGCTGTGCGGTGGCGCGCCGCGGCATGCGTACGTTGCCAACCGGCTGTGCCGCTCGCTCGACGTGCTGGCAATCGTGCAGGAGGTCGGCCGTCGCGTCACCGCGGCCAAGCTGGCCGCGCTGGCCCGGCCCGAGGTGGCGGCGCGCAAGATCGGCCGCTGGCTGCGCGACCGCAGGCGCTACGCCGGCAACCGCGAGGCGGCGTTCTTCTTCGGCGACGCCGGGGTCCGGCTCGACCGGCCCGACCTGCTGCAGCGTGCCGAGCACATCAACGACGCCGCGGTCGTCGACACAGTGCGGCGGCTGGCGCCGGACGTGGTGGCGGTGTTCGGCACCTCGCTGATCAGGGCGCCGCTGCTGGGTCAGGGCCGGCTCGGCATGCTCAACCTGCACGGCGGCCTGTCGCCGGAGTATCGCGGCGCCGACTGCACGTTCTGGGCGCTGTACAACGGCGAGCCGCAGCAGGTCGGCTGCACGCTGCACTTCATCAACGCCGGCATCGACACCGGTGCGCTGATCGCGCACGTCCGCCCCGAGGTGCGCGACGGCGACGACGAACTGCAGCTGTTCTGGCGCGCCGTGCGCGACAGCGCCGAGGTCTATGTCGAGGCGATCGAGCGGCTGGCCCGCGGCGAGCGGCTCGGCGTGCAGCAGGACCGAAAGGGAACGCTGTACCAGGTCAAGGACCGCACTTGGGCCGCCGAGCGCGAATTCGCGCGTCGGCTGCCGGGCGGGGTTGTCCAAGGCGTGAGCTTGCCGGCGCGCGTGAAGTGGTTCTCGTCGACACAGGCTAGCCAGCCCGAGACGATTGCAAGGGCTTTGGCAGATGCTCAGATCGATGGCTGACTGGCAGGTTTGTGTTGTGTCATCCCCGCGAAAGCGGGGATCCA
>CAYLZU010000490.1:0-2315 GCA_964388005.1 uncultured Burkholderiaceae bacterium | reverse complement strand
GATCGCCTCGGCGACCGCGGCGGCAATTTCCGCGCCGAAGCCGGCGACCTGCACCGCCTCGTGCGCGACCAGCAGCCGTCCGGTCCTGGCGCAGGAACCGAGCACCGTTTCGCGGTCCCAGGGCCAGAGCGTGCGCAGGTCGATCACTTCGACGTCGATGCCTTCCTTCGCCAGTTCCGCCGCCGCCGCGACCGATTCGTGCAGCGTGCGCGACCAGGTGACCAGCGTCAGATCCCGGCCCGCGCGGGCGATGCGCGCCTGGCCGAGCGGAACCGGCGACGCCGGATCGACCTCGCCTTCGAGCCCCCACAGTTCCTTGTGCTCGAGGTAGACGACCGGGTCGCCGCAGGCCAGCGCCGCGGTCAGCAGGCCGTGGTTGTCCTGGGGCGTGGCCGGGCAGACGACCACCAGTCCGGGAATGTGCGCGAACCACGCCTCCAGGCTCTGCGAGTGCTGCGCCGCCGAGGCCGTCCACTGCCCGATCGGCATCCGCGCCACCAGCGGCACGCGGCCCTGGCCGCCGAACATGAAGCGGTTCTTCGCCGCCTGGTTGACCAGTTCGTCCATGCCGCACAGCGCGAAGTCGATTACGCGCAGTTCGACCACCGGGCGCAGGCCCGCCAGCGCCATGCCGACCGCGGCCCCCATGATGTTGGCCTCGGAAATCGGCGTGTCGATCACCCGCGCGGGACCGAATTCCTGCTGCAAGGGCCGCAGCGAGCCGTCGGGCCCGCGCGTTCGGTACTGGCCGAAGACGCCGCCGCGGCCGAGGTCCTCGCCGAGCGCGACCACGCGCTCGTCGGCGCGCATCGCCGTGGCCAGCGCCTCGCCGGCGGCGAGGGCGTAGGTCGCGCGCCTCACCGCCACTGGCCGGCCCCGGTCGTGATCACGTCCTCGTAGGCCGCCTCCGGCGCGGGCCAGGGCGCGGCCTCGGCAATGGCGAGCGCGTTGGCGATCTCGTCGCGCACCTCGGCATCGATCCGCGCGACCGCCGCCGCTTCGCCGCGCGAGGCGAGCAGCGCCCGCGTCCGCAGCAGCGGGTCGTCCCGCCGCGCGCGCTCGACCTCGCCGGCGTCGCGATAGGCGCCGGGATCGACCGACACGTGGCCCTTGATGCGGTAGGTGATCGCGTGCAGCAGTGCCGGCCCGCCGCCGCGCACACGTGCCGCCAGTTCGGCGGCGGCGCGATCGACCGCCTCGACATCGTTGCCGTCGACCTCGCGCGCTTCGATGCCGAGCGCTCGCGCGCGCGCTGCCGCGCCGGCGCCGGCGGTCATCGACGAGGTCGGCGTGGTCGCGGCGATGCGGTTGTCCTCGCACACGAACAGCACCGGCAGGCGGTAGACCTGGGCCCAGTTCAGCCCTTCGAGGAACGGCCCGCGGTTGATCGCGCCGTCGCCGAAGAAGCAGGCGACGATCGCGTCCCTGCGTTGCAGCTTGAGCGCCTGCGCCGCGCCGGTGGCGATCGGGATGCCGGCGGCGACGACGCCGTTGGCCCCGAGCATGCCGACGCCGAAGTCGGCGATGTGCATCGAGCCGCCCTTGCCCTTGTTGCAGCCGCAGGCGCGGCCGTACAGCTCGCACATCATCTTCGCCATGTCGGCGCCCTTGGCGAGCGTGTGGCCGTGGCCGCGATGGGTCGAGGTCAACAGATCGTCGCGACGCAGGTTGACGCAGACGCCGGCGGCCACGGCTTCCTGTCCGGTCGAAAGATGCAGCGGCCCGCGCACCTTCGCCGGCGTCGCCGACACCTCGATGCCCCAGGCCTGAACGCCGCCCTGGCTCGCCGCCTCGGCCGCGTCCTCGAAGGCGCGGATGCGCGCCATCGTCCGGTAAAGCCGCAGCAGCCGCCCGCTTCGCTCGGCTTGCTTTTCCATCCGGGGCCCCAACGTTGAAAACCGGCGCGTATTCTGCCTGCGCGTTCGCGGCGCATTGCCGCGCCGCGCCGCGCCGCGCCGCCCGGCCGGCCCTCGTCCTCTCGCGCGATGCAGTTCGACGTTCCCGATCCGCGCTACACCCACTCCGCGCCCTCGCGCGCGCTGCTGGCGCTGGCGCTGCGGCTGTCGGCGGGCTTCGTGGTGCTGCTGTGGCTGATCCACCTGATGAACTGGGGGCTCGACCTCGATCCGCGGCCCTTCGGTCTCGAACCGCGCGACTGGCCGGGACTGATCGGCATCGTCACCGCGCCGCTGGTGCACAGCGACTTCCCGCATCTGGTGGCCAACTCGGTGCCGCTTGCCGCGGTGGGCAGCGTGATGCTCTTTCTGTACCCGCACTCGACGCTGCGGGTGCTGCCGGCCGTGTATCTCGGCACC
>CAYLZU010000489.1:0-2321 GCA_964388005.1 uncultured Burkholderiaceae bacterium | reverse complement strand
CTGCTGCGCGAGGTGCTGGCGCGCGAGGCGGCCGAACCGGCGTTGGCCGGCATGGCGCAGGCGACCGGGCACTGGCGCGGCCGCGCCGCGGTCGACTCGGTCGACTACCGCCTGGTGCGCGAATTCCGCGACCAGGTGCATCGGCGCGTGATCGACGGCCTGGCGGCGCCGATGCGCGCGGTCGATCCGAAGTTCCTGATGCCGAGGCTGCCGCAGGCCGAGGGGCTGGTGTGGGAACTGCTCCGCCAGCGTCCGCCGCACCTGCTGGCGCCCCTGTATGCGGACTGGGAGGCGCTGCTGCGCGCCTCGGCGCTGGCGGTGGCGGCCGAACTCGGCCGCCAGGAGGGCGGGTTGGCGGCGCGCACCTGGGGCGAGCGGACGACGACTTCGATCCGTCATCCGCTGTCGCGGGCGCTGCCGTGGCTTGCACCTGCGCTCGACATGCCGCGCCAGCCGCTGCCCGGCGACGGGTCGATGCCGCGGGTGCAGGGCCGCGAGTTCGGCGCCTCGATGCGGATGGTGGTGGCGCCGGGGCGCGAAGCCGACGGCATCCTGCACATGCCGGGCGGCCAGAGCGGCCACCCGCTGTCGCCGTACTACGGCGCCGGCCACGACGACTGGGCGCAGGGGCGGGCCACGCCGCTGCTGCCCGGCCCGGCGCAGCGCCGCCTGCTGCTGGAGCCGGGGCGCTGAACGGCCCGGGCGCGCGGTTACCTGCCCGCGGTCCCCTTGGTCGCGCAAGTGCTCATGCCGAACGGCAGGTAGGCCGGGCAGAAGCGGAACAGGCCGGTGGCCACCAGCACGACGCCGATGTAGCCCCAGACGCCGATCACGTTCAGCGCCGCGAGCACGATCAGCAGCGCGCCGACGGCGATGCGAAGGATGCGGTCGATACCGCCCACGTTGGCTTTCATCAGTCTCTCCTGGACAGTCGGATCATCGGGCCCGGGTTCGGACCCACGGACGCAGCCTAGGCCCGCGCCGGCCGGTCATCAGTGATGTCGGTCACAGAAGCCTCGCCGTGCTCGGCCATCGCCCGCAGGGCCTTCGGCTGCACGATCTCGATGGCGCCGCGGCGCAGCCGGATCCACCCCTGGTCCTCGAAGGACTTCAACGCCCGGCTCACGGTTTCGCGTGATGCGCCGAGGCGCCGCGCCAGCCGGTCGTGCGAGGTCTGCAGTTCGCGGCCGCCGCCGAGCAGTGCCCCCGCCAGCCGCTGCTCGACGCGCTGGAAACCCACCGCCTCGGCCAGCTCGACCAGCCGAACCAGCCGCTCGCCGAACTGGTTGAACACGGCGATGCGAAACGGCGGGTGCTCCGCCACCAGCCGGTCGAACAGCGCCCGCGGCAGCAGCGCCAGTTCGACCTCGGTCTCGGCGACGCCGTGGGCGTTGTAGCGGGCGTTGCTGAGCAGGCACGAGGTCGACAGGACGCAGCTTTCGCCCGGGCCGACGTCGTAGAGCACCATCTCGCGGCCGTCGGCCAGCATCCGGCTGATGCGCGCCCGGCCGCTTACCACCATCGGGAACCCGCCGCAGGCGTCGCGTTCGCGGAACAGCACGCTGCCCGCCGGCAGGCGCAGCAGCGACAGCTCGCGGCCCACCTGGCCGGCGAGCGGGGCCGGCAGTCCGGCGAGCGAGGGATAGGCCTCGATCAGCCTCGGGTCGAGTCCGGAGGAGCCATCGGCGTTCGCGTTCACGGGCGCAAGTGTGCCCGCGTTGGCGCCCGGGCGCCGCGCGCCGCTGTGGCAAGCTCCGGCTCCTCGAATCTTCACTTCCCGGAGCCGAGCGATGAACCGTGACGAAACCCGCGCCGTCCTCGCCATCGCCCTGATGGCGGCCTACGCCGACGGCCACAAGGCCGATGCCGAACGCGACGAGGTGCGCCGCGTGGCGCAGGCGCTCGGCGCCGAAGCGGCCGACCTGAACCTGCCGGCGCTGTACCAGGACGTCCTGCTCCGGCGCATCGACGTGGCCGGCGCGGCGTCGATGCTCGCCAGCCTGGAGGCGCGCCAGCTCGCCTTCGAACTCGCTGTCGGCGTGTGCGACGCCGATGACCTGCGCAACGACGCCGAGTCGAAGTTCCTCGCCGACCTCGGCGCGGCGCTGAAACTCGAACCGCCGCAGATGGCCGAGCCGGCGGCGGTGGCCGACGCGCTGGCGACGCTGCCGTTGCCGGCGCCGGCGGCGACCCCGGCCGAGCCCGGGCCGGTCGTGGCGAGCACCGCCGCCGACCCGGCCGCCCTGGACCGGATGATCGTCAACGCCTCGATCCTGAACGGCGCCCTCGAACTGCTGCCGCAGTCGATGGCGTCGATGGCG
>CAYLZU010000488.1:0-2323 GCA_964388005.1 uncultured Burkholderiaceae bacterium | reverse complement strand
CCTGGATGGCGGCGTTCAGCGCCAGCACGTTGGTCTGCTCGGTGATGTCGGAGATCAGCTCGACGATCTCGCCGATCTCCTGCGAGCTTTCGCCGAGCCGCTTGATGCGCTTCGCGGTCTCCTGGATCTGCTCGCGGATCTCGTTCATGCCAGCGATCTGGTTGTAGACCGCGCGCTGGCCACGCTCGGCAGTCTCCAGCGACACCCGCGCGACCCTCGCCGATTCGCCGGCAGTGCGCGAGACCTCGCCGATTCGCGCCGTCATCTGAAGCACGCTCGCGCCGGTTTCTGTCAGGTCCTTCGCCTGCGCCTCGGAGGAGGTCTTCAGCCGGGCGGCGATGTCGCGCGCCTCGCTGGAGGCGCTGTCGACCTGCTCCGCAGCGTCGTTGATGCGGCTCACGAGCCCGCGCAGTTCCTCGATCGTGTAGTTGATCGAATCGGCGATGGCGCCGGTGATGTCCTCGGTGACGGTCGCCTGCACGGTGAGGTTGCCGTCGGCCACCTCCTGCAGTTCGTTCATCAACCGCAGGATCGCGGCCTGGTTCTGTTCGTTGGCGCGCTTGGCGCTCTGTTCGAGCCTCTGCGCTTCCAGCCGGCGCGCCTCAGCTTCCTGCATCCGGCGCCGGCTGGCGCGCAGCAGAACCTGCATCAGGGCCAGCACAGTCGCGACCGCCAGCACCAGGAACAACAGGCCGGCGGCCAGATACAGCATGCGCCCGCCGACTCGGTCGGCCGCCAAGCTCTGGATCGATTCCAGCGACTGGCGCGCCGGCTCGGCGCCCGACTGAAGGATTGCGCGCGCTGCCGCAGCCTCGGCCACGGCGGCGGCCGAGGCCAGACCTGCGGTCGCCGCCGAGTGTAGTTCGGCGCTGGCGCGGGCGATCGGCTGCAGCCGGTTGCGCATCTCGCTTTCGGCGCTGCCGATCAACGACTGTGAAGCATCGCGGAACTGGGCCAGATCCCGGGCGAGCAGGACGGTGGCATCGGCGCCGGCGGTACCGGCCGGCAACGCGTTGACGTCGCGCGCCATCCGCCATGCCGCCACCGACAGCTGAGCCAGATGGCCGATCTCACGCGCCGGCGCGTTCTGCTGCAGCCGCTGCGCCAGCAACTCGTCGGCCAGCGCGGCGACGCGCGGCGCCGACTCGTTCACCGCGGCGAGCAGCGCGCCCCAGGCGGCGAGCGGCTTTTCCTGCGCCAGGATGCGCGCCGCGGCGGCGTCGGACGTCTTCCAGACCTCCGCGAAGCGGGCCAGTTCACTCGCCACCGGCCCGGACGCACTGCGACCGAGCGTGGCCAGGAGTTCGCGGGCACGCTCGCGGCTCGCCTTCAGATCGGCCATCTCCGGGGCGCCGCCATCGGTCGCACCGGCGGCGGCGCGCGCCATCCTCTCGGCGTTCACCATCACCGCGGCGATCTGTTCGGCCACCTCCGAGTGCATGCGTGCGCTGCGCTGATCGAGCACCATCACGACCACGATCATCGCGACGAACAGCACCAGCAGCAGCACCAGCGCCTGCAGCTGCTGCGCCATCGGTCGCCTGCCGATTCCCGGCAGGTCCGAGCGCTGGGCGCGGTCGATCATCCGCGTCACGAACGTCTTGTCCTTGGGCGGCGAGGGGATCTTCGAGCGGTCGATCTTCTGCGTCGGCGCCACCGACCTCGCGGCAGCCGCCGCGGCCGCAGTAGCCGTCGCCGGCCGGCCAGTGGCCGGAGCGAGTTCGGTGTAGCGAAACGGCTGCACTGTCACACCGGCTTCGGTGGGCGCTTCGCCGACCTCCTTCGGTTCCATGGTTCCCATGCGTTGCCCCATTCTTTCTGCGCCTGCGGAAATCGTCAGGTCCGGTCGAGTTTCGGTCGCGCGAGCTAGATGCCGATCGATGCGAACCGCTCGTCGAGGAGCAGGGTCTCGAGTCTGAGTTCCGTCAGCACCGCGCCGCCGCCGTCGCGGAAGCGGTCGCCTTCCCATGGCGGGCCGCCCGCTGCCGGCAGGGCGTCGAGGTCTTTGGCATAGCGCAGTCCGAAGGCGCGAGTGATCAGCAGCGCGGCATTGACCTTCAGCGACTCGCCGAGCACCAGCAACTGCAGCCGCTGCTCGTCGGCCACCGCATCGCCGCCATCGATCAGCGTCAGGTCGTAAACGCCGACCAGTCGGCCGCGGACATTGGCCAGGCCGCGGAACCACGGCCTCGTCCACGGCACGCGGGCAATTGCCGACACCGGCACGACTTCGCCGATGCCCGCCATGTCGACCAGGTAGTCGCGGCTGCCGATGCGCACGCCCAGCCGCGCCGACGGCAGCGACGGCGCCGTCGCGTCGGCG
>CAYLZU010000487.1:0-2324 GCA_964388005.1 uncultured Burkholderiaceae bacterium | reverse complement strand
AGTACTGCCCGGATAGGACATGACATACACGAAGCCGTAGCCGGGCCCCGAAACGGCACCCTGGAACGAGCCCATACGCCCTTTGTCTTTGCTCGACATGACCCAATGACGAGAGTAGCGGCGACTCTGTGCATCATAAGAAAGGTCGGCGGCGGCCGGAAGGCCGGAGCATCGCATAAGAAATTAGCAGGCCAGGCGGGCCGCGGTGGCGCGATCGGCTGGCGGCATGGGTACTGAGCCGTCCCGACCGGCAATCGCCCCACGTAGTAGTTTGGAGTAACATTTCATCAATTCGCGTGCAAAAGTGGGCTCGGTCAATTCGTAATCAGTAGGTCGGTGGTTCGAGTCCACTCAGCAGCACCAGCCGGAGCGCGCCGGCTGCAGGCAAGGTCGACACGTCGATCGCGACACCTCTCAGCGGGCTGCCGCTGCGCGACCGCCCGCACCGGCGCCGACTTCTCGACCGCTTACCCTGCCCGATTGCCGCCCATGTCCGAGTCGCCGCAAGTCCCGGTCAGCGAGGCGATGAGAATCGCGCTCGAACAGCATCAGGCCGGCCGGCTCGATGTCGCCGAGGCGGTCTACCGCGCCGTTCTCGATGCCGAGCCGGAACACGCCGGGGCGCGCCACGGCCTGGCGCTGCTGGCGCTGCAGGCGGGTCGCCCGGCCGAGGCGCTGCCGGCACTGGCCGAAGCGATCGAGCGCGAGCCAGGCAACGCGGCACACTGGTCGAACTACGCCGTGGCGCTCGCCTGCGGCGGCCAGGCGGTCGCCGCCAGCGAGGTGCTTCAGAAGGCGCTGGCGCTCGGACTCGGTGGCGCGACCATCGAGAAGGCGCTGGCGCAGGTGCGGCGGATGATCGATGCGCCGCCGCCGCGGATCATCGAAACCTTCCCCGGCGACGAACCGCCCGCGACCGGGCGTTGACCCGCCGTCGTCAGCCGGCCGTCGCCTCGCGCAGCAGCCTGCGCACGCCGGCGGCGGCGGCGATGCGGCCCTCGCGCGCGAATGCCTCGTGGTTGCGCTCGATCTGGAACGGGTCGTACAGGTAATTGACCATGAAGCCGGCGCCCTGCGCCAGGCCCTTTTCGGAAACGTCGCCGAGCCAGTTGATCCGCTCCAGCCGGGCGCCGTTGTTCAGGTGGAACCGGGCCACCGGGTCGAGAGGCCGGCCCTTGCGGTCGCGCGCGGCGAGCAGGTACTCGGCCAGTGCCGTCGACAGCAGCGGCCGCAGCGCTCGTGCCTTCGCCGGGTCCCGATGCCAGTCGACGGCATCGACCGCCGCCAGCGCGCCGCGCTCGTCGTCGCCGAGCCAGGTCGATGCGCGTGAACCGCGCTCGCGCCGCAGCCAGTTCATGAAGCCGGGCACCGGCGACAGGGTGACGAAGCTGCGCAGCCCCGGCAGTTCGCGCTTCAGCTCCTCGACCACCTGCTTGATCAGGAAGTTGCCCAGCGGCACGCCGCGCAGGCCCTCCTGGCAGTTGGAGATCGAGTAGAAGGCGGCGACGACGGCGCGTTGCGCGGCAATCGGCCGCCGTTCCGGCGCCAGCAGCGGCGCGATCGCCTCTGGCAGGCCGCGCGCCAGCGCCACCTCGACGAAGATCAGCGGCTCGTCGGGCAGCCGCGGATGGAAGAAGGCGAAGCAGCGGCGGTCCTCGGGGTCGATGCGGCGGCGTAGGTCGTCCCAGCTGGTGATCTCGTGCACCGCCTCGTAGCGGATGATCCGCTCCAGCACCGCGGCCGGCGTGTTCCAGTCGATGCGCTTCAGGGTCAGGAAGCCGCGGTTGAACCAGGAGCCGAACAGGTGGCGGAAGTCGGCGTCGACGGTGTCCAGCTCGGGGTGCAGCAGTTCGGCGGCGAGCACGTCCTCGCGCATCCGCACCAGCCGCTCGGTGCCGCCGGGGGCGAGGTTCAGGCGGCGGATCAGCTCCTGTCGTCGCGGCTCGGCGGCGATGTGCAGCGCCATGCCGTTGGCGGGCGACGGGTCCTCGCGCCAGCGCTCGATCGCCCGCTCCAGCTTCGCGCGGTCGGGGCCGAAGCGGTGCGCCAGCTTGCGCAGGAACTCGGTCCGCTCGTCCGCGGTCTGCGCCGCGTAGCCGTCGAGCAGTTCGCCGGCCAGCGCCACGCCGGAGGCCTCGCCGCGTTCCGACAGCAATGCATCGGCGAGCTTGACCAGATCGCGCGCGCCGTCGCGGCGTACGAGCCGCATCAGGTTGCCGATCAGGCCGCCCCTGGTGGGTCGGCCCGCTGTCGTGTCGTCGTCGGCCATGGCGATCACTCCGGCGGCAGCGCGGCGAGCGCATCGGCCACCGTCGGCCAGCGCA
>CAYLZU010000486.1:0-2330 GCA_964388005.1 uncultured Burkholderiaceae bacterium | reverse complement strand
CCGGCCTCGTCTTGAACCGTTTGTGCGTCCACAGGTACTGGTCGGGCATCCGCAGCACCCAGCGCTCGATCTCGCGGTTCATGCGCTCGGTGTCGGCCTCGACGCTGTCGCCGGGGAAGTCGCGCCAGGGCGCCTCGAGGTGCAGCACGTAGCCGGCCTCGGTCATCTCGGTTACCGCCATCACCACCTTCGCGTCGAGCAGGCGCGCCAGGCGGCTCACCATCGGGATCGTCGCCGCCGGCACGCCGAAAAAGGGCACGAAGATCGAGTTGGTCTCGCCGAGGTCCATGTCGGGCAGGTAGTACAGCGGCAGGCCGTCCTTCATCGCCCGCAGCACGTCCTTCAGTTCGGCGGCGCCCCGGCGCGGGATCAGCACCGGGTCGTTGAAGCGCTGCCGGCCGGCGAGCAGTTGCGCGTCCCAGGCGGCGTTGCTCTGTTTGGCGTAGATCGAGACGCCGCGCGCCAGCGTGTTCACGCGCAGGCCGCCGGCGTCCAGCCCCACGAAGTGCGGCGCCAGCAGGACCAGCGGCCGGTTGGCGGGGTCGAGCAGGTGTTCGGCGCCCTCGACGCGCACCAGCCGCTCGACCTCGTCGCGGCTGCCGCGCCAGAGCACGGAGTAGTCGAGCACCCCACGGGCCATGTTGCGGAACAGCCGCCGGCCGAGCGCGCGCCGCTCGGCCTCGGGCATCCGAGGAAAACAGGCGCGCAGATTGATCAGCGTGACGCGCCGGCGCGGCCAGACCAGGCGCCACAGCAGATCGCCGAGCACGTTGGCCAGCCGCGCTCGCGCCGCCACCGACCAGCCGGCGGTGGCATTGACGAGCGCGATCCAGAGCCGGGCGAAGAGTTCGGTCACGACCCCGTCGTCGCGGTCTGCGGCGCCGGCGCGCCGGCGGGTGCCTTGTAGCGGTTGTAGCCCCACAGATACTGCTCGGGCTGCTGTCGGATCAGAGCTTCCAGCGCCGCGTTCAGCAGCTGCGTGTCGCGCTCGGCGTCGCCGGAAAGCGACTCGTCGAACGGCGCCAGCCGCAGGAGGTAGCCGCGGCCGCGAGGCATCCGCTCGCACAGGGCGAAGACGAGGCGCGCGCCGCTCGCGGCGGCCAGGCGCGCCGGCAGCGTCATCGTGTAGGCCGGGCGGCCGAAGAAGTCCGCCCAGACGCCCTCGCCCTGCGACGGCACCTGGTCGGGCAGGACGCCGGCGGTGTGGCCGTTCTTCAGCGCCCGTATCAGCATCCGCACGCCGCGCAGGTCGGCGGGCGCGAGCAACAGGCCCGAACGGGCGCGCGCGCCGATGACCTCGCGCAGCACGGCCTTGCGCGGCGGGCGAAACAGCACCGTCATCGGCCGCCGGGCCGCGAGCGGCTGCGTGGCGTAGAACTGCGCCGACGCTTCGAAGCTGCCCAGATGCGGCGTCAGCAGCAGCAACGGCCTGGGATCGGCGAGCAGCGCGGCCAGCCGGCCCGGCTCGGCTTCCTGCACGCAGCGGGCGATGTCCTCGGCCGGTCGCTGCCACAGCCAGGCCGCCTCGATGCCCTGTCGCCCGGCATGGGCGATCGCGGCGCGGCGCACCTCGGGGCGATCGAGCCCGGCCTGCGCCAGGTTGGCACGCAGCGTGCGCCGGTAGGTGGGCGAGAACAGATAGGCCAGCCAGCCCAGCGCCGCGCCGAGCGCGTGCACACACGCGAGCGGCAGGCGGCCAAGCAGGCGGAACAGTGTCGGCAGCACGAAGGCCGGGACCGGCGGCGGGTGCGGGCGGATGAACCCGGGCGCCAATGCTAGAGGATCGGCGTCGCTCGCCTATAATCCGCCGCCATCCGCCGAGTTAAGGAACAACTTGCAGGGCGGGCCGGTGCAGCACAGCCGGCGAATACTGCTAAAGCGTCGCCGCGCTCTCCGCCGCGGGCTCGACGCCCGTCAAGCGACAGACCTCTGGAGAGCGACAAGTGGCAAGCGACTTCCTCTTTACCTCCGAATCCGTGTCGGAAGGCCATCCGGACAAGGTGGCCGACCAGATTTCCGACGCGATCCTCGACGCGATTCTCACGCACGACCCGCGCTCGCGCGTGGCCGCCGAGACGCTCGTGAACACCGGCCTGGTGGTGCTGGCCGGCGAGATCACCACCAACGCCTACGTCGACTACATCCAGGTCGCGCGCGACACCATCAAGCGCATCGGCTACGACAACACCGAGTACGGCATCGACTACCGGGGCTGCGCGGTGCTGGTGGCCTACGACAAGCAGAGCAACGACATCGCGCAGGGGGTGGACCAGGCCTCCGACGACTACCTGAACCAGGGCGCCGGCGACCAGGGCCTGATGTTCGGCTAC
>CAYLZU010000485.1:0-2331 GCA_964388005.1 uncultured Burkholderiaceae bacterium | reverse complement strand
GTCTCAGACGGCGAAGGCGGGGCGGCGAAATGCCTCGGGCGCCTGGCGCTCGTCCTCGAAGGTCATCAGCTCATGGGCGGACGCATCGGCCAGCAGCGCGCGCAGCAACTGATTGTTCAGGGCGTGCCCCGACCGATACGCCGAGTAGGCCGCGATCAGCGGCCGGCCGAGGAGGTAGAGGTCACCGATCGCATCGAGGATCTTGTGTTTGGCGAATTCGTCGCCCGAGCGCAAGCCGTCGGTATTCAGGACCCGGTACTCGTCCATGACGATCGCGTTCTCGAAGTTTCCGCCGAGCGCCAGTCCCGCCGCCCGCAGTGCCTCGACTTCGCTGACAAAACCGAACGTCCTTGCCCGCGCCACCGCACTGACGTAAGGCTCGGTCGAAAGATCGACCTCGACGTCCTGCTCCGTGGCGTCGATTGCCGGATGATCGAATGCGATCGCGAACCGCAGCTTGAAGCCGAAGTGCGGCGACAGTCGCGCCCACTTGAGCTGCCGTCCCTCGCCCTCCCGGATCTCGACGGTCTTGAGCACGCGGACAAACCGCTTCGGCGCGTTCTGCTCCTCGATCCCGGCCGACTGGAGCAGGAAGACGAAGCTCGCGGCGCTGCCGTCCATGATCGGGATCTCCGGCGCGTCGACGTCGACGTAGCAGTTGTCGATGCCCAGCCCGGCAAGCGCACTCATCAGGTGTTCCACCGTCGCCACGCGCGCACCCGCGCGCTCGACCGTCGAAGCCATCCGCGTGTCGCCGACAGCGAGCGCGCTCGCGGCGATATCGATCGGCGGATCGAGGTCGACGCGGCGGAAGACGATCCCGGTGTCCGCGGCCGCCGGCCGCAGAACAAGCTGGACCTTGGTGCCGCTGTGCAGCCCGATCCCGACCGATCGGGCGGTTCTCTTCAGCGTTCGCTGTCTCAGCATGGTGACGAAATTGTAGCGGCCAGCTGCTGCGCCGCGACATCGCGGCGACTGGTCAGCATCGCCCGCGCGACCGAAAATTTGCGGGCGCGCGCAACCACCATCCTTCGGCACGGCCAGTCATGAACAAACCCGTCGACACTCCCCCGCCCCTGCCGGCGGATTCGCGAACGGCACCCCGCCCGTCGCCGTTTCCGCCGCTGCGGACGATCGGCATGACCGCACCCCTGCGCTGGCTCGCCGCCGGCTGGCGCGATCTGCGGTCCGCCCCGGCGGCAAGCCTGCCGTACGGCGCCGCGTTCGCGGCGATGGGATGGCTGATCTACTTCGTGTTCCGCCACGCGCATGAATACACCTCGGCGCTGACGGCGGGATTCCTGCTCGTCGGCCCGTTCCTGTGCACGGGGCTGTACGACATCAGCCGCAGGCTGGCGGCCGGACAGCCGGTGTCGCTGACGGCATCGATGATCGCCTGGCGCTCCAACCTCGGCGCCTTCTCCATGTTCGCCCTGATCCTGACCGTCGTGATGCTGGTCTGGGCACGCGCCTCGCTGGTCACGTTCGCGCTGTTCTTCTCCTCGGGCATGCCGAGTCTGTCGGGCTTCCTCGGCAGGGTTGCCAGCGTCGAACACTGGGACTTCGTGCTCGCCTACTTCGCGGTCGGTGCCGTTTTCGCCACCATCGTCTTCGCGCTGAGCGTGGTGTCGGTGCCGCTGATGCTCGCCCGCGGCACCGACACGGTGGTCGCGGCGATCACCAGCGTCCGCGCCCTGACGGTCAATCCCCTGCCGCTCGCCTTCTGGGCAGCGCTGATCGTGCTGCTGACCGCGCTGGGATTCGCGACCTTATTCGTCGGCCTGCTCGTCACCATTCCCGTGGTCGGACACGCCACCTGGCACGCCTACGAGGACCTCGTCGGCGAGCGGTGACGCACCGACGAAGTCCGGCAGACCGCAGCCCCCGACCCGCGGGCCGCGGCCAGGCCGCGCCGAGGCCGTGACCGCGGCGCCCCGAGGCAGCACGTTTCCCGCGCGCACGGACCGCCGCCGCGCCTTCCTCAGTCCGCCTGCTTGCGCAGGAACGCCGGGATGTCCAGACGATCGTGGCCGGCATCCGGCATCGCCGCCACCCGCGCCGCTGCCGTCTCCCGCGACCGCCACACGGCGGGCTGATCGAAGTGGCTGTAGTCGCCCGAGGACTGCGCTGCCGCCGTCGCGACGCCGATCGGCGCGTTGTCGGTACCGGTTTTGACCACCGTAAATGGCGTCGACTGCTTCTTCGACGACGAGCGTCCCAGTCCGGTCGCCACCACGGTCACGCGCAGGTCGTCGCCCATCGACTCGTCGCAGACGGTGCCGAAGATCACCGTCGCGTCGTCGGCGGCGAAGGCGCGGATCGTGTTCATCA
>CAYLZU010000484.1:0-2332 GCA_964388005.1 uncultured Burkholderiaceae bacterium | reverse complement strand
TGGTCAACGACCTGATCGTCGCGCTGTACCGCCACGGCCGCGAAGTGCCGATGGCGAAGTTCCAGTCGTGGGCGCTCGAGCGCCTGCGCGAGGTGGTCGACTTCGACTCGGCGATGTGGCGCGCCGGCGGCGACAAACCGCCGTTGACCGACTCCGTGTTCCTGCTCAACCAGCCGCGGTCGCTTCTGCAGGAGTATGTCGCCGGCGACTGGCGCCAGCACGACTTCCTGCGCAAGGCGTGCGCGGCGCAGCCGGGAACGACGTTCTCCTACACCGACCTGGTCGCCATCGAGCAGTTCCGTCGCTCCAGGCTGTACCGGGCGCTGAGCCGGAAGTACGGGCTCGAATGGGCGCTGAGCACGCACCATGTCGATCCGAACTCGTCGCTGAGGTCGGTAATCACGATCTGGCGCGCCGACCGGGCGCGGCCGTTCTCCGAGGACGAGCGCGCCCGCAAGCAGCTGCTGATGCCGCACCTGGTCGAGTCGCTGCGCGCCAACCGGCTGTGGCACTTCGCCGCCGCGGCCTCGCCTGCCCGGCGCGGCGCCGGCATGGCGATGGCGGTGTGCGACGGCGGCGGCTGGCTGCACGATTGCGGCCGCGGCTTCGTCCTCGCCCTGCGCGCGGAGTGGCCCGACTGGGCCGGCCCGTCGCTGCCGGCGGCGCTGGTGCGGCAGTTTCGTTCAGGCGGCTATGTGGGCAAGCGCATCGATGTCGACGTGACGCCGTTCGGCGACCAGTGGCTGCTCGGTGCACACTCCGGCGGCGCAGCCAAGCGGCTCGGCGAGCGCGAGCTGCTGGCGGCGCGGCTGTACGCGCGCGGGCTGACCTATCGCGCCATTGCGGCGCAGCTTGGCGTGGCGCCGTCGACCGTGCGCAACCAGTTGCGGGCGAGCTTCGTCAAGCTCGGCGTGTCGTCGAAGATCGAGCTCGCCCGCCGGCTCGATGACGTGGAGCCGCCGGCCTGAAGCCGCAGAGCTCCCATCCCTTGCGAGCCGGCCCGGCGCCGGGGCGCATGCAGGCTGCTCCGTGCCGGCCCGCCGGACGCGCCGCTCCGCGATGCTGAAACTCGCCCTCGCCGTTGCGTTGATCGCGCTGCTGGCGCTGCTGCTCGCCGGCTGCGTCGAGCGGATGTTCTTCTATCCCGACTCGGCGCAGTACACGACGCCGGCACGCTTCGGGCTTCAGCACGAGGATGTCTTCATCGCCACCGCCGACGGCGTGAGGCTGCACGGCTGGTGGCTGCCGGCGAAGGGACCGGCGCGGGGCACCGTCCTGCACCTGCACGGCAACGCGGCGAACGTGAGCAACCACCTGCCGCTGGTGGCATGGCTTCCGGGCACAGGCTTCAACGTGCTGATGCTCGACTACCGCGGCTTCGGCCGCTCGCAGGGCCGGCCGACGCTGGCCGGCGTGGTCGACGACGCAGCGGCGGCGCTGGCGCATCTGCGGTCGCGGCCGGATGTCGACGGCGAGCGGCTGATCGTGCTCGGCCAGAGCCTCGGCGGCGCGACGGCGCTGCGGCTGCTGGCGCGCGACGGCGACGGCGTACGGTTGGCGGTGATCGAGGCGTCGTTCGCCAGCTACCGCGGCATCGCCCGCGACGCGGCGCTGCGCTCGGTGGTGCTGGCGCCGTTCCTGCCGGCGGCGCTGCCGGCGCTGCCGCCGAGCCGCGACGACCCGGTAACGGCGCTGGCGGCGATGCGCGTGCCGCTGCTGATCGTGCACGGCACGGCCGACGAGGTGATTCCCTTCTCGCACGGCGAGCAACTGGCGGCGGCGGCGCGCAACGCCGAGTTCATCCGCGTCGACGGCGCGAGCCATCTGGAACCGCTCACCCGCGCCGACGTGCAGCAGCGGGTGCTGGCGGCGATGACGGCGGCCGTGCGCTGAGGGAAGCGGCTCCGGTTCATGCCGCGGATTCGCCGCTTCGTCGCCGCATTCGGCGGTTAGGCAACTTTTAGCAGCGCGGGCGCCGCCGTCTCCCTAGACTCGCGCCGTTCCTGAATCCTCCCTGCCGACGGGTACGCCGTCGGCGGCAACGCAATGCCGAGTGCTCATCGGATCTGGTGGCTGATCGCCTTCTGCGCGCTCGGCATCGGGCTGGCCATCGAGGCCGACGCGCCTGCCGCGTCGTCGGCGTCGACCGGCTCCGCCGTGGCGACGCCGGCCGCAGCGACCTCCCTGGTGGCAGTGCAGCGCGCGGGCCGGCGCGCCTGACCGGCCGGCGCGCCGGGCGCGTCTCTTTTCACCTGCTTTGCGCGGCCGCGCTGCGGGTGCGATGCTCCGCCAATGGCGGTCAGCGTCTTCGATCTTTTCAAGATCGGCATCG
>CAYLZU010000483.1:0-2336 GCA_964388005.1 uncultured Burkholderiaceae bacterium | reverse complement strand
CGGATGCGTGTCCGCCGCCAGCGCCTCGGCGCGCTCGCACAACTGCACGCGTGCGTTGTGCTGGCCGAAGCTCATCCAGCGTTCCATCTCGCCCAGCTGCTGCACCAGCCGGCTCAGGCGCTGGATCGTCGGCTTCGGCAGCGTGCCGGCGGCCACTTTCAGGGCCCGGGTCTGGTCGGCGGCGGCGCGGGCGGCCTGCAGCTGTCCGGCGGCGAGCGCGGTCTCTGCCTCGTGCAGCAGCGTGTGCAACTGGTGCCGCGCCGCCGTCTCCTGCTGCTGCATCGCGCGCATCTGCGCCAGCCGCCGGCTCTCGATCACCATGATCGCGGCCTCGAAGCGGCGGGTCAGATCGGGCGTGCGCACCGCCAGATCGAGGGCCTGCCAGCGCAGCGGCAGCTGGGCGTTGTCGATGCCGGTGTCGGCGGCGAGCTGCTCGGCTTCGGCGACCAGCGCCTCGGCCGCCGCCAGCGCCGGCGCCGCCTGCTCCCAGCGGGCGATCGCCTGCTCGGCGGTGGCCAGCCGGTCGAGCGCGCCCTGGATCTGCAGGCCCTGCGCCTCGGCGCGCAGCGCTTCGAGCTCGGCGCGCAGCCGCGGCAGCGCCGCGGCGTCCGGCGTGGCCACGTGCGCGGCCAGCCACTCGTGCAGCTTCTGCGCGAAGGCCGCCCGCACCCGCTGCTCCTCGCGCTCGCGGTCGAAACGCGCCTGCAGCCGCTCGCCGGCGGCCTGCCAGCGCGCCAGCCGGTCGGAGTCGTCGACGAGGCCGAGCGCTTTCCAGCGCCGCTCGAGCTCGACCGCCGCCATCACGATCGCGCCCGGCTGCTCGACCAGCGCCTCGGCCTGCGCCAGCAGCGCGTCGGCCTTCTCGCCTTGCGAGGCACGGCGGTCGATCGCCTCGACCCGCTGCTTGGCGATGCGCGCCACGCCGCGGTCCCGGTCCTGCGCCCGTTCGGCGAGCCTGCGCAGCGCCGCTTCCTCGGTCACGCGCTCGGCGGCGGCCAGCCGCACCGGCGCGTGCGGGGCGGCGAGCGCGATCTCGGCCAGCAGCGCCTGCTCGCCGATCTCGCCGACCGCGGCCTGCAGCTCGGCGGCGCCGACGAGCGCATCGAGGGCGGCGGCGATGCCTTCGACGATCGCCTCGCGCACCTGCGGCTCCGGCTCGGCCGCCCAGGCGGCGACGAGCACCTTTCGATCGCCGCAGCGCCTCGCCGCGGCGGCGCGCACCTCGGCCGCCGGGTCCGCTTGCAGCAGCTGCGCCAGTCCGGCCGAGTCGGCGGGCAGTTCGGCGATGGCAAGCAGGCGTTGCGCCGCGTCGGCGTGCTCGTGCAGCGGCGGCCGAGACAGGATCTTGTTCAGCACGGAGAAGCGGTCGCGGGTGGGCGGGAAGAGGCGTCGAAGGCGAAGGGTAGCGCGGCGGGACGGACGCGCTACAGATCGGCCGAATCGACGATCCGCACTCCGGCGTTGGCCAGGTCGCGGTGCGCCGCCGCCAGCGAGCCGCCGCTGTCGATGGCCCGGCAGGCGTCGCCGATCACGACCGTGTCGAAGCCGGCGACGGCGGCGTCGATGGCGCTGAAGGCGACGCAGAAGTCGGTCGCCAGCCCGCAGCAGTAGACGCGGCGCAGGCCGCGCTCGCGCAGCATCGCCTTCAGTCCCGTCGGCGTGACCCGGTCTGCCTCGAGCAGCGCCGAGTAGCTGTCGGTGTGGGCGTGGTAGCCCTTGCGGATCACCGCCTGCGCGTGCGGAATCGACAGGCCCGGCGCGAACTCGGCGCCGCGGCTGCCCTGCACGCAGTGGTCGGGCCACAGCACCTGCCTGCCGTACGGCAGCTCGATGGTCTCGAACGGCTGGCGGCCGGCATGCGCCGAGGCGAAGGACACGTGCCCCGGCGGATGCCAGTCCTGGGTCAGGATCACGTTGGCGAACTTCGCCGCGACGCGGTTGATCACCGGCACGACTTCGTCGCCGCGCGGCACGGCCAGCCGCCCGCCGGGCAGGAAGTCGTTCTGCACGTCGATCACCAGCAGTACCGCGTTGCCGTTCATGGCGCCTCGTCGCCCGCAGCCGCGCGCAGGCGCGACCGTACCAGTTCGATGTGGCCGCGCAGCGCGTACAGCTCGTCGGCATGCGACAGCGGCACGGCGATGCGGCCGACCCGGCCTTCGAGCGCATCGAGTTCGGCGAGCAGCTCGCGGCGACCGGCGGCGCCGCTGTCGGTGCGCTCCTCGATGCCGCGCAGCTGGCCGTACCAGCGGAAGATCCGCGACCGCACCTGCCGCTCGTACAGCGGCGGCACGATGCGCGAGGCCGGAATCAGCACGGCGATGATCGACAGCAGC
>CAYLZU010000482.1:0-2338 GCA_964388005.1 uncultured Burkholderiaceae bacterium | reverse complement strand
CGAGGTCTTCCCGGTCAACGCCTACGAGGCCGAGAGCCGGCGGCTGGCGCGCTTCTTCCGCATCGGCCATACCCCCGGGCGGATGGATGTCGAGCCGGCCCGGCCGAGCCGCGAGTTCCCGTTCACGCTCGACCTGCGGCGGTGACCGCCGGCCCGCCGGTTCCCATGCGCGTCGGTCCTGTCGCTGGTCTGCCGCGGTCTTCGAGCCGGCGGCCGGCCAGCCCGTAAGATCGGCGCGTGGCCAAGGGGGGACTTCAGTACGACGGCGGCGCCGATCCGCGCGCGATCGCGCTCGGGCTCGCCGCGTCGTCGGCCGACGGGCACTTCGACGAGCTGCGCACGCCCGAGGGCGACCTCCGCCCGGCGTGGCAGCAGTTCTTCACCCATCTCGGCGCCGGCGGCTTCGCCGACCTCGACCGCCGCGCGGCGATGCTGGCGCGCCAGATCCGCGACGACGGCATCACCTACAACGCCTATCGCGCCGACGGCAGCGCCCAGCGGCCGTGGTCGCTCGACCTGCTGCCGCTGGCGATCGGCGCCGACGAGTGGGCGCAGATCGAGGCCGGCATCACCCAGCGGGCGCGGCTGCTCAACGCGGTGATGCGCGACGTCTACGGGCGCCAGCGCCTGCTGCGCGAGAGCTTCCTGCCGCCGGCGCTGGTCTACGGCCATCCCGGCTACCTGCGGCCGCTGGCCGGCTTCGTGCCGGCCGACGGCGTCTACCTGCACATCGTCGCCTTCGATCTGGCGCGCGGCCCCGACGGCGCCTGGTGGCTGGTCGGCAACCGCACCCAGGCGCCATCCGGCCTCGGCTACGCGCTGCAGAACCGGATGATCGTGTCGCGGCTGTTTCCGGAGGCGTTCCGCGAGCTGCGCGTGCAGCGCCTCGGCGCCAGCTTCCGCCGCCTGCTCGACCTGCTGTACCGTGCCAGCCCGGCCGAACCCGGGACGACGCCGCGGGTGGTGCTGCTGACTCCGGGGCCGTACAGCGAGACCTACTTCGAGCACGTCTACCTGGCGCGGTACCTGGGCATTCCGCTGGTCGAGGGCGGCGACCTGACGCTGCGCGAGGACCGCGTCTACCTGAAGACCCTGCACGGACTGGAGCGGGTGCACGGCATCCTGCGGCGGCTCGACGACGACTTCTGCGATCCGCTGGAGCTGCGAGCCGACTCCGCGCTCGGCGTGCCGGGGCTGCTGCAGGCGATCCGTTCCGGGCAGGTGATGGTTGCCAACAGCCTCGGATCGGGCTTCCTCGAGTCGCCGGCGATCGCCGGTTTCCTGCCGGCGATTTCGCAGCGGCTGTTCGGCGAGAAGCTCGTGCTGCCGTCTCTGGCGTCGTGGTGGTGCGGGGAGGCGGCGGCGCTCGAACTGGGCCTGCCGCAGCTGGCGAAGATGGTCGTCAAGCCGACCTGCGCCGCTCTGGCGCGGGCGCAGCGATGGGACACCGAGATCGCCACCCGCCTCGATGCCGACCAGCGCCAGGCGCTCGCCGCCCGCATCCGCGCCCGGCCCGACGATTACACGCTGCAGGAGTATCTGCCGATGTCGGAGGTCGCCATCTGGCGCGACGGCGCCCTGCAGCCGCGGACGGCGATGCTGCGGGTCTACGCCATCGCCGACGGCGATGGCCACTGGCATGCGCTGCCCGGCGGCCTGACCCGCATCGCCGGCGACGAGCAGGTGGTGACGATGGCGCGCGGCGGCTCCAGCGTCGACACCTGGGTGATGACGCGCGGCGCCGTCGATGCGTTCTCGATGCTGCCGGGGCCGCTGTCGGCGTCGGTCATCGACTCCGCGCGCCGGCCGGTGACCAGCCGCGCCGCCGAGAACCTGTTCTGGATGGGGCGCTACACCGAGCGCGCCGAGTTCGGCGTCCGGCTGGCGCGCGGCCTGCTTTCGCTCCTCGGCGAGGATGCCGACGTGGCGCTGCCGCTGCTCGATACGGTGGCGCGGCTGGCGGCGGCGCATGGCCTCGTTCCCGCCGGCGTGCCGCTGCCGTCGCAGCGGCTGGCGGTGTTCGAGCGCACCCTGATCGCGGAACTGTTCGACGAAGTCGACGGCCGCAGCGTCGCCTTCAGCATCGCGTCGCTGGCCCGTGCCAGCGAACAGATCCGGGAGCGGCTGTCGGTCGAGCATGCGCGGCTGATCGGCCAGACGCTGGCCGAGCTGCGCGCCGCCCGCCGCGACGCCGCCGCCGACGGCGTGCTGAGCGACGACGAGGCCGTCGAGCTGCTGCAGCAGCTCGAACTGCGGCTCGCCGCGGTGACCGGCGCCCAGGCCGACCGCATGACCCGCGACGAGGGCTGGCGGCTGCTGGCGATCGGCCGCCAGCTCG
>CAYLZU010000481.1:0-2340 GCA_964388005.1 uncultured Burkholderiaceae bacterium | reverse complement strand
CGAAGGCGGGGATCCAGAGTCTCGGGTAGGTAAGGCACTGGGTTCCCGCTGAAGCCTGCCCCGAAGTGCCCTTGTCGGGCGCGGGAACGACACCCCAGCCGCGACGAGAGCATCAAATCATCCCCCGCAACCGCAGCAGCGCGACCACGCGCTCGGCGGCGACCTCGGGATCGAGCGCCGCGGTGTCCAGGCGCAGTTCGGCTTCCTCCGGCGGCTCGTACGGCGAGTCGATGCCGGTGAAGTTCTTCAGTTCGCCGCGGCGCGCCTTGGCGTACAGGCCCTTCGGGTCGCGCGATTCGGCCACCGCCAGCGGCACGTCGACGAAGATCTCGAGGAACTCGCCCTCGGCCAGCAGACCCCGCGCCAACCGCCGCTCGGCGCGGAACGGCGAGATGAAGGCCGTGAGCACGATCAGCCCCGCATCGACCATCAGCTTCGCCACCTCGGCGATGCGGCGGATGTTCTCGACGCGGTCGGCCTGGGTGAAGCCAAGATCCTTGTTTAGCCCGTGGCGCACGTTATCGCCGTCGAGCAGGTAGGTGTGACGGCCGAGCGCCGCCAGCTTCTTCTCGACCAGATTGGCCACCGTCGACTTGCCCGAGCCCGACAGCCCGGTGAACCACAGCACGCAGGGCTGCTGGCCCATCAGCCGGGCACGGGCGGCCTTGTTCACGTCCACCGCCTGGACGTGGATGTTGTGCGCGCGGCGCAGCGCGAAGTGGATCATGCCGGCGCCGACGGTGGCATTGGTCATCCGGTCGATCAGGATGAAGCCGCCGGTGTCGCGGTTGGCCGCGTACGGGTCGAAGGCGATCGCCCGGTCCAGGCCGATGTTGGCGACGCCGATCTCGTTCAGCGCCAGGGTCTTGGCCGCCAGGTGCTCGAGCGTGTTGATGTTGATGCGGTACTTCAGATCGGTGACCTGCATCGGCACCGTGGTGCCGCCGGTCTTCAGCCAGTACTGGCGGCCGACCAGCAGCGGGTCGTCGTGCATCCACACGATGGTGGTCTCGAACTGGTCGGCCACCTCCGCCGGCGCGGCGGCGGCGCAGATCAGGTCGCCGCGCGAGATGTCGATCTCGTCGGCGAGAGCGAGCGTGATCGACTGCCCGGCCACCGCCAGCGGAGAATCGCCGTCGTAGGTGACGATGCGCGTCACCGTCGATTCGCGTCCCGAGGGCAGCACGCGCACACGGTCGCCGGGTTTCACCGTGCCGGCAGCAATGGTGCCGGCGAAGCCGCGGAAGTCGAGGTTCGGCCGGTTGACCCACTGCACCGGCAGCCGGAACGGCGCCGCCTGCATGCGGAACTCGTCGACCTCGACCGTCTCCAGCCAGGGCATCAGCGCCGGGCCGCTGTACCACGGCATCTCGCTGCTGGCCGTCACCACGTTGTCGCCCTTCAGCGCCGACAGCGGAATGGCGGTGACATCGGCGAGCCCGAGCCGCTCGGCAAATTGTCGGTACTCGGCGACGATCTCGTCGAAGCGGCTGCGCGAGTAGTCGACGAGGTCCATCTTGTTGACCGCCAGCACGACGTGGCGGATACCGAGCAGGGACACGATCGTGCTGTGGCGGCGAGTCTGCGTCAGCACGCCCTTGCGGGCATCGATCAGGATGATCGCCAGGTCGGCGGTGGACGCGCCGGTAGCCATGTTGCGCGTGTACTGCTCGTGCCCCGGTGTGTCGGCGACGATGAACTTGCGGTTCTCGGTCGAGAAGTAGCGGTAGGCGACGTCGATCGTGATGCCCTGCTCGCGCTCGGCGGCCAGGCCGTCGACCAGCAGCGCGAGATCGAGCTCCTCGCCCTGCGTGCCCCATTTTCGCGAATCGCCCTGCAGCGCCGCCAGCTGGTCGTCGAAGATCAGCTTCGATTCGTAGAGCATCCGCCCGATCAGCGTGCTCTTGCCGTCGTCGACCGAACCGCAGGTGATGAAGCGCAGCAGCCCCTTGCGCTCGTGCTGGCGCAGGTAGGCCTCGATGTCGGTGGCGATCAGGGGGGAGGCGTGGGACATGGGCGTCGTCCCGGCGCAGGCCGGGACCCAATTTCTTTCGAAGGAAGCAAGGCGGTCGCCATTATGCCGAGCGATTGCCGGCGCTCACCCCGACACAGCCGGGTGGCGGCAGGCGGCCGACAGGCCGGAACTCGCTTCGGAGTTGCGAGCGTGCCGGTCGGCGCGTCGCCGCTAAAAGGCGCCGTTGCCGCTGAAATGGGTACTGTTTTCGATACCCAAACGGGTTGCCGATGAACACCCTCACCGCCGCCGAAGTCAATCGCCGGGGTATGGCCGCGATCGAGGAGCGCCTGCGCCGCGGTCCGGTGCACCTGATCAAGCGCAAC
>CAYLZU010000480.1:0-2349 GCA_964388005.1 uncultured Burkholderiaceae bacterium | reverse complement strand
GGCGGCGAGCCGGACCCGCGCACGATCGAGCGGCTCTGACCGCGGCGCAGGCGGCAGCGCGGCGCCGCGCTGCCGGCCGGCCGGCCGCAGCGGGATTACGAGAACGTCTCCGCCATCAGGGCGCTGAACCACTTGTTCATCTTGCTGTAGTTGCCGCTGCTGCGCGAGGCGGCCTCTCGGAACGAATCGGCCACGGCGGTCATCTTCAGCGTCGACGGGTCGTAGGCGAAGACGGCGGTCAACCAGGAGGCGGTGTCCATCGTGATCGGCGAGTAGCAGGCCGAGTTGGTCACCGGCGCCGGATCCGGCGTCAGGCCGCCGAGGGCGCGCACGATCGCGTCGGCGCAGACCTTGCCGAGCTGGTTGCCGATGTGGCCGGCCTTCGGCTGGTTGGTGCCGGCGGAGTCGCCGATCACGTGGATGCCCGCCGCCACCTTCGACTCGTAGCTCAGCTCGTTGACGCTCGCCCAGCGGCCGCCCTGGTCGGCGAGGCCGGCATCGGTCACCACCTTGCCGGCGCGGTGCGGCGGGATGGCGTTGATCACGTGGGCGCGGATGCTGCCGACGTTGGTGTTCACCGTCATCGTGCCGGCGTCGATGCTGTCGATGACGACGTTCGGGTGGTACTCGATGACGCCGGCGTGCACGTTCATGAAGGCATCGGTGAACGCGTGCACTTCGGCGGTGATGCCGGGGTTGGCGTCGAGCACGATCACCTTCGAGCCCGGCCGGTTCTTCTTCAGCCAGTCGGCGACGAGGCAGGCGCGCTCGTACGGCCCCGGCGGACAGCGGTAGGGCTTGGCCGGGATCGTCAGCACGAAGACGCCGCCGTTGGGCATGGCGGTGATCTGGTTGCGCAGCGCCGTGGTCTGCGCCCCGGCCTGCCAGGCGTGCAGCACCTTTGCCTGCGCTGCCGCCGTCTCCAGCCCCGGGATGCCGCCGAGCGCGGGTTCGTAGGTGAAGACGACCCCCGGCGCCAGCACCAGGCGGTCGTACGCGAGGGTGCCGCCGGAGGCGAGCGTCACCCGCCTGGCGACCGGGTCGATCGCCGTGACCTCGCCCTGCACGCGCTTGATGCCGTAGCGGCTGACGAGGCTGTCGTACTTGTACTGCAGCGAGGAGATGCTCTTCTGGCCGGTCAGCACCAGGTTGCTCATGATGTTCGAGGTGTAGGTGGCGGTGCGTTCGACCACCGTCACCGACACGCCGGTACCGCCCCACAGCCGCAGGTACTTCGCCGCCGCGGCGCCGGCCATGCCGCCGCCGACCGCCACCACCCGGCCGCTTGGGCCGGTCGTCGGCACCGTGACGGCGCCGCCGGAAGACTTGCTGTCGAGCGCGAAGCTGACGGAATCGGTGGCGGACTCCGAGCCGCCGCCGCAGCCGAGCGCCGGCAGCAGCGCGCCGAGGGAGCCGAAGCCGGCCACTTTCAGCAGGGCGCGGCGAAGCAGACGTTTGTCGTTTAGGCTGTCCATCTGCGCCCCCTATTGGCTGGTCGATGTGCTGCGCTGCTGCGACAGGAAGGTGGAGATCTGCCGCAGCTGATCGTCCGTATAGCCCCGCGCGTGCGCCTTCATGATGTCGTTGCCGGGATCCTTCGACTTCATCTCGCGCAGCTTCTTGTAGATCTCGTCGACCGACTTGCCGGCGATCGCGTCGAAGGTCGAGCCGCTGGCGTTGGTGCCGTGGCACTGGAAGCAGTTCGACGCCAGCAGTCGCCCCGGCGGCGGCGCCGCGCTCTGCGCGTGGGCGGTGGCAGCCAGCAGCGACGCCGCCAGCAGCAATGCGCTTGTCGTTCCCTTCATGGATCCTCCCTGGTCGATGGCGCCTTGTTGGTGGTTTGCGCCATACCGATTAGGGTATCTACCGAGGGCTGACCGGGGAATCCCGCGGCCTCGCCCACGCAGGGTAGGGAGCACGGTCTACTTTGACCGGGTATCGCGCCCTGCGCCGTCGCGTCGGTGCGGACTCGCTTTCGCGCGCGATCCGCTACTGCAAGTCGCGTGACCCGCGCGTCAAGGCGGGACGGCGGCCCGGCGAGCCACGTCGGTCCGCGCCGACGAAGACCGGGCACGGCCTCGATCGCACCGCCGTCGCGGCGCCGAGCGGACCTCGCCGCGCGGGTCCCGTCGGCGCGGTGCTGGACCCGGGCGGGCCCTTGCCCGGCAGGTGGCGACGAAAACGCCATCCCTATCCCGGCTCGCTCCCGTTCGACGCG
This sequence comes from uncultured Burkholderiaceae bacterium, assembly GCA_964388005.1. Lineage (GTDB taxonomy): Bacteria > Pseudomonadota > Gammaproteobacteria > Burkholderiales > Burkholderiaceae_F > JADJWR01. Next base: position 131 of record CAYLZU010000480.1, on the reverse strand, counting down.
AACGGACGCGGAGAAGCCGGTGCGCCGGGAGCGCAGCCGAACCGACGGCAGCGGCGCCGCCCGTCGTGTCAGGGGTTGCCCTGGCCGCCGCGCTCTCGAATCATCTCGCCGCACGGGTGCCTGCGTTACGC
>CAYLZU010000479.1:0-2349 GCA_964388005.1 uncultured Burkholderiaceae bacterium | reverse complement strand
GCCGGCGGCGCGTCGGCGGCGAGCGCCGCCTGGGTATGGAGGGGGCCGACCTCGTGCGCCTCGATGCGATCGCGGAGCACCGCTTCGAAGGCGACCTCCCAGCCGTCGTCGACCCGCATCCGGCGGAACAGCCGCGGCAGCGACTCCAGGCCCTGCGCCCGCAGCCAGGGATCGAGCCTCTCGTCGGCTTCGACGTTCGCCTGCAGGTCGCGCAGCGCCGACAGCCGCGCCTCCAGCCGCGCCATGGTGTCGGTTTCGCGCGTCCGCGCCTCCAGCAGGCCGTGCCGCTCGCCCTGCGCCTTCGCCACCCGCGCCTGCGCCGCCTCGTGCGCGGCGACCGCGGCCTGCAGTTCGGCTTCGAGGCGCTGCGCCTCGCCGCGTTGTGCCGCCAGCCGCTCCTCGTCGGGGGCGCCCAAGTGGCGGTCTTCCTCGGCCAGCCGTTCACGCCGCTGCGCCAGTGCCGCCAGCTGCCGATCGATGCCGCGCTGCTCGGCCCCGGCGCCTTCGATCGCCTGCTCCGCCGCCGCCGCCTCGGCGCGCGCGGCGCCGAGGGCATCGCGCGCCGCCGCGTAGGCGGTCTCCAGTTCCGGCAGGCCCGATTCGTGGCGCGCCAGCCGCTCGCGCGCCTGCGCCAGCCCGCAGTCGCCCTGCTCGATCCTGGTCGTCAGCTCCTCGGCGCGCACCGCCAGATCGCTCTGCTCGGCCAGGCGGCGGGCACGGGTCGCGGCCAGCGTCGCCGCCTGCGCTGCCAGCCGGTCGCGGCTCTCGGCGACCATCCGCAGTTCGGATTCCAGCCTGCCGATCTCCGCGTTGACGCCGAGCAGCTCGGCCTGCGCCGCGTGCACCGCGTCGGCGCCGGCGTAGTGCGCCTCGCGCGCCTGCTCGAGCCGCCGCTCGGCGGCGCGAAGCTCGGCGATGTGGGCGTCAAGCGCGACCGTGCGCACCTCGATGTCGCGCGCCGCCTTCTCCATCTCGGCCTGCGCATCGCGCTTGCGGGTGAACCACAGCAGCCGCTGCTCGCCGTCGTGCGCCGCCTTCAGGCTCTGGTAGCGCTGCGCCACCTCGGCCTGCGCCTCGAGCTTCTCGATCTGCGCTTCGAGCTCGCGCAGGATGTCCTCGACCCGGGTCAGGTTGTCGCGGGTGTCGTTCAGGCGGTTCTCGGTCTCGCGGCGCCGCTCGCGATACTTCGACACCCCGGCCGCCTCCTCGAGGAACACGCGCAGCTCCTCGGGGCGGGCCTCGATGATGCGGGTGATCATGCCCTGGCCGATGATGGCGTAGGCGCGCGGCCCGAGGCCGGTGCCGAGGAACATGTCCTGCACGTCGCGCCGGCGCACGCTCTGGTTGTTGATGTAGTAGCTGCTGGCGCCGTCGCGCGTCAGCACCCGCTTGACGGCGATTTCGGAGAATCGCCCCCACTCGCCCTGGATGCGGCCGTCGGCGTTGTCGAACACCAGTTCGACGCTGGCGCGGCCGGCCGGCTTGCGGTTCACCGAGCCGTTGAAGATCACGTCCTGCATCGACTCGCCCCGCAGCTCGGCGGCCTTGCTCTCGCCGAGCACCCAGCGCACGGCGTCGATCACGTTCGACTTGCCGCAGCCGTTGGGGCCGACCACCCCGACCAGGCTGCCCGGCACCTCGATGACGGTCGGATCGACAAACGACTTGAAGCCGGCGAGCTTGATCTGCCGCAGATGCACGGTAGGTTTCCCGGGAGTCCGGCGCTGCCCGCAGCGTCGAGGGGCGCACCGAGTGTGTTGCTGATCGCGACGTATGATACGCGCCGCTTCGATTCCGATTCTTCAGGGCGCGCCGATGGCCAGCCGACCTTCCGCTTCGCTGGACACCTTCGCCAATCCGAGTCCCGGGCGCGATTACCTGGTCCACATCGAGATCCCCGAATTCACCTGCCTGTGTCCGCTCACGGGGCAGCCGGACTTCGCGACCCTGATCCTCGACTACGTGCCCGACCGGCGCAACGTCGAGCTGAAGAGCCTGAAGCTGTATGCGTGGTCCTACCGCGACCAGGGCGTGTTTCACGAGGCGGTGACCAACCGCATCCTCGACGACCTGGTGCGGGCGCTGAAGCCGCGCTTCCTGCGCCTGACCGCGCGCTGGTACGTGCGCGGCGGCATCTTCACCACCGTGGTCGCCGAGCACCGCAAGCGCGGCTGGAAGACGCCGCCGGCGGTCGAACTGCCCCGTTTCGACACTTCATCGAGCATGCGCGGATGAGCACCGCACGGCCGTCCGAAGATCGCTCGGCCTTGCAGGCCGCGCTCGCGCTTACAGGCGCTCGCCCGCTCGCAGGCACGGGTCATGCCGCAAGGCATGACGCCGTGTCCGGCT
>CAYLZU010000478.1:0-2366 GCA_964388005.1 uncultured Burkholderiaceae bacterium | reverse complement strand
GCCGGCGACGCATAGGACGGGACGAGGCGGCGATGCACGTTCAATCGATGCACTTTGGCCGCCCCTCTGACACCCGACGTTAGACCGCTTTCCCCTCTGCCAATCCCTGCCGTTTCCTGCCGTTTCCTGCCGTTACCGCTACACTTGGCGTAGCGGTAGGCGTTGCGGTAAGCGTAGCGCCGCCGACTTTCAAGGAGGCGCCATGCTGACGGAAAAGGGCATCGCGGCGATACCGACGCCGGAGCGGGTCCGCTACATCGCCGACGGGCGCACCGGACTCCGGCTGCGCTGCTACCCGACCGGCGCGAAGGTTTGGGTAAGGCGCCAGCGGCTCGGCGACAAGACGCGCGAGGAGGTCCTGGGCGAATGGCCGGCGATGCCTGCGGCCGAGGCGAGACGCCGGGCCGGCGCGTTGCCGAAGGCGGCGCCGGCGGCGACTCTGACCTTTCAGGAAGCGGCCGAGCGCTGGCACCGTGACCGGATCGCGCCGCGCTACCGCGCCGCCGGGCCGATCGTTTGGCGCTACCTGGAGCGCGACTGCGCCGACCTGATGCGCCGCCGGCTGGATACGGTCACGCGGGCGCACCTGGTCACTTGCATCGAGCGCAAGAAAGCGGACGGTCACAACGCCGCCGCCAAGCTGACGCGCATCCTGCGGCGCTTCTACCGCTACGCCGCCGCGCACTCGCTGATCGCCGTCAACCCGATGGCGGCGATTGACTGGCGCGACCTGGAAATCGCGCGCGCCGAGCCGCGCGACCGCCTGGCCACCGACGAGGAGCTGCGCACCGTCTGGAACCTGCCGGCGCCGCATGGGCCGATGCTGCGATTCGCGTTACTGACCGCCAGCCGCATCGGCGAGGCGCGAGGCGCTACCGCAGAGCAGGCGGGCGCCGGAGTCTGGACGATCCCTGTAACCAAGAATGGCCGCCCGCACTCGCTGCCGCTGGTCAAGACCGCTGCCGCGCTGCTCGCGGCCGGGTGGGAGGTCCGCAGTCCCGAGGCGCTGTATCTGGCGTTGAACAAGGCCACGCCGGGACTCCGGCCGCACGATCTGCGGCGGACGGCGGCAACGCGCATGCGGCAGATGGGCGTATCGAGCGACGTTATCGAAGCGATCCTGAATCACACGCCGCCGAAGCTGACCCGTACCTATCAACTGCCGGACATGATGCCGGCAATGCGCGAAGCGCTGGCGAAGTGGGAGCGCGCGCTGCTGCGGATCGTGAAGCGGTCATGACCGGCGCCGGCGACGAATGGCGCGCCGTGGCCGCCGCTTTTCCCGGCGACGCCTACTTTTCCGCGCAGGTTGACTTCTATGCCCGGCCGGTCGAGTACCTGCGCGCATTCCTCGATCGAGCCGCGCCCGCGATCGCCGCTTACCGCCAGCGCGGCCGAGTCGCAACGCTCGCCGTGAAGGCCGAACGCGCCGTGCGCGAGCTGGAGCCGTTCACGAAGATCCGCTTCGCACGCTACGCGGGCGCTTTCGCTGCGCCCGACCCCGCACCCGGCGACATTCGCGCGGCCGAGGCCGCCTGCAACGCACTGGCCGAGGAACTGCGGCGCTTTCAGGCCAATGCGAACGCCGCCGCCAAGGCTGGCAGGCGATCGGCAGAGGCGCGAACAGAGGGCCGGCAAGCCTTCCTCGCCCGCTGGCGCCAACTTCGCCGCTCCTGCGACAGCGACGCCGAGGCCGATCGCGTCATGGCGTGGGAATTGGGCTGCACGCAGGGAGCGATGAAGGCCCGCCGCCGCCGGGCCGACGAACGGCCGGGACGCTAACGCGCGTACCCGCACCTACCGGGTGAAAACATCCGGGTCACCTGAAAGCGAGGTGACCGGATGGAACTTCAAGACGATATCGATCCCGCCGTGGCGGAGTACCGCCGCAGCGCCGTGGCTCGCCGCGAACTCCCGAGCGAGCTGGTTCACAAGCCGCTCCTGAAATGGCCGGCCGAAGTGGCGGCGTTGACCAGCGTCCCCGAGAGGTTGTTGGTCAAGCGTGAGCAGGCCGGCGACGCGCCGCGCCTGGTCCGCATCGGCCGCCAGAAATTCGCCCGGCCGCGCGATATTCATGATTGGATCGACGCGCACGCCGAGCCTGGGCTGTGACTCCGCTCGCCGCCGGCATCACGCCGCGTCACGATCGACCCGAGGTCGAGCAGCGCTTGCCGTGCCCGGAGTGCAACCGTGGCGACCGCGACACGGCGCTGTCATTTCGCTGGAAGCATGACGGCGGCGCCGTCTGGCACTGCCACCGCTGCCAGTGGAGCGGCGCCAGCAAGGGCGAGGCGGGCGCACAAGCGCCGATCGCCGCACCGCCGGCATCGATACCGCTCGGCACGCTCGCGCGCCCTTGGGCGCGG
>CAYLZU010000477.1:0-2367 GCA_964388005.1 uncultured Burkholderiaceae bacterium | reverse complement strand
AGCCTGCCGCCGTCGCTGAAAGTGCGGGGCCAGGAAGGCAAGTGGCTGCTGAAGAAATCGATGGAGCCGCACCTGCCGCACGAGGTCATGTACCGGCCAAAAATGGGCTTCGCGGTGCCGCTGGCGCGCTGGTTCCGCGGTCCGCTGCGCGAGCGGGTGCGGCAGGTGGTGCTCGGCGAAGCGCTCGCCGCCACCGGCTGGTTCAACGCGCAGGCGCTCGCGCGCATGCTGCGCGAGCACGACTCCGGCCTGCGCGACTACAGCATGCCGCTGTGGACGGTGCTGATGTTCGACGCCTTCCTGCGCAACGCCGGCCTGGGCGCGGCGGCCGCGCCGGCCGAGCTCAGCCGCGCCGCCGTATGACGCTGCGCGTGCTGCATGTGCTGGACCACTCGATCCCGCTGCAAAGCGGCTACACGTTTCGCACTCGTGCCATCCTGCGCGAGCAGCGAAGGCTCGGCTGGGAGACGTTCCATCTGACCAGCCCCAAGCACACCGCGCCGGGCGGCCCGGAGCAGGACGTCGACGGCCTGCACTTCTACCGCACGATCTGGCAACCGGGTGGACTCGCCACCTGGCCGGTCCTCCGCGAGCTGGCGCTGATGCGGGCGACGGCGCATCGGCTGCGGGAGGTTGCGGCGCGGGTGCGGCCGCACCTGATCCACGCTCACTCGCCGGTGCTCAACGCGCTGCCGGCGCTGCGGGTCGGTCGCCGTCTCGGCATCCCGGTCGTCTACGAAGTGCGCGCGTTCTGGGAGGACGCCGCGGTCGACCACGGCACCGGCCGCGACGGCGGCCCGCGCTACCGCGCCACGCGGGCGATCGAGACCTGGGCGCTGAAGCATGCCGATCACGTGACGACGATCTGCGAGGGCCTGAAGGCCGACATCGTCGGCCGCGGCGTGCCCGAGGTGCGCGTCACCGTGATTCCCAACGCCGTCGACGTCGGCGAGTTCCGATTCGGCGCCCCGGCCGACGAGGCGCTGAAGCGCGAACTCGGCCTGGCCGGCGGCGCGGTGATCGGCTTCATCGGCTCCTTCTACGCCTACGAGGGGCTGGACCTGCTGGTGCAGGCGCTGCCGCGGGTGCTCGCCGCCCGCCCCGAGGCGCGGCTGCTGCTGGTGGGCGGCGGACCGCAGGAGCAGGCGCTGCGCGCCGCCGTCGCCGCATCCGGGCTCGGCGACAAGGTGGTGTTCACCGGCCGCGTGCCGCACGGCGAGGTGCAGCGCTACTACAGCGTCGTCGACGTGTTCGCCTATCCGCGGCATTCGATGCGGCTGACCGAGATCGTGACGCCGCTCAAGCCTTTGGAAGCGATGGCGCAGGGGCAGCTGCTGGTGGCTTCCGACGTCGGCGGCCATCGCGAGCTGATCCGCGACGGGCAGACCGGGATCCTGTTCAAGGCCGACAGCGCGCCGGCGCTGGCCGAAGCGATCCTGCGCATGCTCGACGGCCGCGCCCGCTGGCCGCAGATGCGCGCCCAGGGCCGGCGCTTCGTCGAGGAGGAACGCAACTGGCCGCGCAGCGTGGCTCGCTACGCGCCGGTGTTCGAACGGCTGACCGCCGGCGCCGGCGCGCTGAGTCCGAGTGCGGTGCACACATGACGGCCGGGCCTTTGCGTGTGTGCGTCGTCGGACCCTTGCCGCCACCGGCTGGCGGCATGGCCAACCAGACGCTGCAGCTGGCCGAACTCCTCCGCGGCGAGGGCTTCCGCGTCGATCTGGTGCGGACAAACGCACCGTACTGGCCGAGCTGGGTCAGTCGACTGCGGATCGTGCGCGCCATGTTCCGCCTGGTGCCCTACCTTGGCCACCTTTGGTCGCAGACGCGCGGCGCCGATGTCGTCCACCTGATGGCCAACTCTGGTTGGTCGTGGTTCTTCGTCGCGGTCCCGGCTGCGCTCGTCGCGCGCCTGCGCGCGGTGCCGCTCATCGTCAACTACCGGGGCGGCGAGGCCGAGCCTTTCCTCGGGCGAAGTGGCTGGGCGGTACGGCCGGTCGTACGGCGAGCAGCCGCGCTCGTCGTGCCGTCGACCTTCCTGCACCAGGTCTTTGGACGGTTCGGCATGGCCGCGACGATCGTGCCGAACATCGTCGACCTCGCGCGCTTCCGGCCGGCGCCCGAGGCTCGCGGCAGCGACCCGCACTTGATCGTGGCGCGCAACCTTGAGCCCGTTTACGACAATGCCACCGCCATCCGCGCCTTCGCCCGCGTTCGCCGCGAGCTCCCCGCCGCGCGCATGACGATCGCCGGCGAAGGGCCGCTGCGCGCTTGCTTGCAGGCGCTGGCGTCCGAGCTCGGCGTCGCCGATGCCGTGCACTTCTGCGGCCGGGTGGCCAACGCCGACATGCCGGCGCTGTACGCATC
>CAYLZU010000476.1:0-2370 GCA_964388005.1 uncultured Burkholderiaceae bacterium | reverse complement strand
TTCTTTCCGAGCAGCGCGAACTCCGGCCCGCGGTGATCGATGGTGGGATGGTCGATCGCGCGCAGCACCGCGTCGGGCACGTTGGTCGGACCCGGAATCTGCAGGAAGTGGCGACCGGCGGGATGCGAGTTCAGCTTCGGCATGGCGGCTCGTCGGCGGCAGCCCGGCGCCGTCGCCGGACAGGTCGGGCAGGTTAGTGGGCCGGTATACAAAACGCAAGCATTGGGGACTGTTCGTACAGGAATCAAGGGCCGCTAGAATCGCTTCCGAACCGTTTTTGTATACCAATGACCAGCAACGCCCCGGGGCACGGCAACGGCGAGGTGCTGCACCTGGCGGTGGCGCAGCGGCTGCGGGCACTGATCGTCGAAGGCGCCATCGGCGCCGGCGAGAAGCTCAACGAACGCGAACTGGCGAGCCGGCTTCGGGTCTCGCGCACGCCGCTGCGCGAGGCGCTGAAACTGCTGACGGCCGAGGGCCTGGTCGAGCATCTGCCGAACCGCGGCGCGACGGTGGTGCAGTTGTCCGCCGACGATGTCGCCCATGCCTTCGAAGTGATGGCCGCGCTCGAAGGGCTGTCCGGTGAACTCGCCTGCGCCCGCGTCACGGCCGAGGAGATCGCCGAACTGCGGGCGCTGAACTTCGAGATGCGTGCCCATCATGCGCGCCGCGACCTCTCGGCCTACTACCGCGTCAACGCCCAGATCCACCGCGGCATCAACCGCGCGGCGCGCAATCCGGTGCTGACGCAGACCTACGATCGCCTGAACGCGCGCCTGCAGGCGTTCCGCTTCCGCTCCAATTTCGACCGCGAGAAGTGGGACGTCGCCGTGCGCGAGCACGACGCCATGATCGAGGCGCTGGCCGCCCGCGACGGCGCCCGCCTGCGCCGGATCCTGGTCGAGCACCTGGAGCACAAGCGCGATGTGGTGCTGGCGCAGATGAAGCGGCCGGGCGGCGACGGCCGCAAAGCCATGGCCCCGGATGCCGGGCAGGAAGCGCGCGCCCGACCGGCCGCGGGCGGGCAACGCGTGGCCGGGACGCGTGCGCGGGCGCCCCGATCGCGCCCGGCGGCGCGCGGATCGGGCCCGACACGGCATGCCTGACTCGCTGCTGCCGCCTACTGGACAGTCCGACGCCGATCGCGGCGCTGCCGGCCGGGTCTCGCTCGACCTGCGCCTGCAGGCGGCGGCGCTCGCCGCCGAACTGCGCCGGCACACCCGGGGCGAGGTGCTGTTCGACAAGGCCAGCCGCGGCCGCTACGCGACCGATGCCTCGATCTACCAGATCGAGCCGGTTGGCGTGCTGGTGCCGGCGACGGAGGACGACGTCGCCATGGCCCTGCAGATCGCCGCCTCGCACCGGGTTCCGGTGCTGGCGCGCGGCGGCGGCACCTCGCAGTGCGGCCAGACCGTCGGCGCGGCGCTGGTGATCGACGACTCCAGGCACCTGCGCGGGATCACCGCGCTGGATCTCGACCGCGGCGAGGTCGAGGTGCAGCCGGGCATCGCCCTCGACGCCCTGAACGCGGCGCTGAAGAAGCACGGCGTCTGGCATCCGGTCGACGTGTCGACCTCGGCCCAGGCCACCCTCGGCGGCATGGCCGGCAACAACTCCTGCGGCAGCCGCTCGATCGCCTACGGCAACATGGTGCACAACGTCCGCGGCATCGACGCCTGGCTCGCCGACGGCAGCGAAGCCGCGTTCGGCCTGTTCGACGAGGCGACCGGACGGGCGCGCGAACTCGGCGAGGCGGTGCGCCTGCTGGCCGAGCAGCACCGCGCCGAGATCGAGGCCTGGTGGCCGAAGGTAATGCGGCGCGTCGGCGGCTACAACCTCGACGTCTTCCACCCGCAGTCGGAGCGGCCGTACCGCGACGACGGGCGCGTCAACCTGGCGCAGCTGCTGGTCGGCTCCGAAGGCACGCTGGCGTTCTTCCGCCGCCTGCGGCTGGCGCTGGTGCCGCTGCCGGCGCACCGCGTGCTCGGCGTCGTCAACTTCCCGACCTTCCACCGGGCGATGGACTCGGCGCAGCACATCGTCAGGCTGGGGCCGACCGCGGTCGAGCTGGTCGACCGGACGATGATCGACCTGGCGCGGGACAACCCCGCCTTCCGGCCGGTGATCGAATCGGCGCTGATCGGGATGCCAGCGGCGATCCTGCTGGTCGAGTTTGCCGGCGCCGAGCGCACGCCGCTGCTGGCGCAGCTGTCGCGGCTGGAAGACCTGATCGGCGAACTCGGCCTGCCCAACGCCGTCGTGCCGCTCATCGACGATCCGTCGCAGAAGGCGCTGTGGGAAGTCCGCAAGGCCGGCCTGAACATCATGATGAGCCTGCGCGGCGACGGCAAGCCGGTGAGCTTCATCGAG
>CAYLZU010000475.1:0-2377 GCA_964388005.1 uncultured Burkholderiaceae bacterium | reverse complement strand
CGACTGGTCAACGGAAGGCTCGAGGCCCACTGATCCGGCGCCGGCGGTGGTGCCGGGCCCGGATCGGACCAGGATGGCCGTCGCTGGCCGAATCGCCCGACGCCGCTTTCGTGGGCACTGGAACGGGGGCGCCAGCGGCCGGGCGCCGACTCGCCCCGGCGACCCCTCCGACCGCCAGCCGGCATGGACCGGCCAGCCTGCATTCATCGTCCGGCTCTCGTGGCAACGGGACGCGCCGCCGGTGCTGCTCCAGGTGCGCGATGTGTCGAGCGCGCTGCGTTACGTTCCGGCGGGCCAGGGCCACGACGGATTCGACATGCTGGCCGACCGTGCCGCATCGCCGTCAGCGGCGGAGGGCCTGACGTCGCGGTCGGGGTGCGCGTGGGGCGTCCCGGGTCGAAGTCCGTAGCAGGGCTCGGTCCGGGATGCGCTCGCAGCCGCCCGGCTGCCCGAGGAGATGGTGAACCAATCCAACGCCCTGGTCGCGCGCCGGCGCCATCATTGCCGGGTCGCGGTCAGCGCTCCCCAGAGCACGGCGAGCCCGCCCAGCACCGCCAGCATCAACGAGCCGATCGCCAGCAGGACCCCCACCGGGTTGCTGAAGGTCGCCGCCATCTCGCGCACCGACTGCCCGAGCAGGGCGGAGAAGATGGCGGCGGACAGGCCCAGCGCGAAGCCAGCGGCGAGAGCCAGCGCGCCGAGTTTCACCGACACCGGCCGCTGCGCCAGCAGCAAGGCGATGAAAGCGGCAGCGCCGAGGGCGGCGCCGAGCGACAGCGCACCGAGATCGAACAGGTAGACGAACGCCGCCGCGAGGAAAAACGGGGTGGCCAGATGCCAGCGCGGACGCACGGCGTTCAACGCGCCCGTCGCGCGCGCCGGGCCATCCAGGCGCGGCGCAGGTGGATGCTCCACAGCAGGCGCACGACGGCATAGCCCACCGCCGCCAGGATGCTGGCGAGCAGGAACACGCCGAGCGCCAGCGGTGCGCCGAGCCCCATCGCCCACTTGCCGAGCGCCTCGACCGAGGCAAGGTGCGATGACCAGTTCCAGTCCGGCGGCGGCGCCGGCGGCGGACCGCCGGTGGCGCCCAGCACGAGGCTGCCGAGCTGGTAGGCGACCAGGTACAGCGGCACGATCGTCAGCGGATTGGTATACAGCGTCGTCAGCAGCGCCACCGGCAGGTTGACGTGGAACAGGACCGCCGCGATGCCGGCGCCGAGCATCTGGAACGGTCCCGGAATCAGGCCGCAGAACATGCCGATCGCCACGCCACCGGCGGCCGAGCGGCGATTCAGGTGCCACAGCGCCGGGTGGAACAGCGCGTCGCCGAACAGGTGCAGCGCGCGCACCTGTCGCACCTTCTCGGCGCTGGGCATGTAGCGTTTGAAGAATTTGCGCGGCATCGAGCACCGATTGTAGGCAGCCGCCATGAGCCGGCTTTCGTACACTGGCACGGGACTTTCGCCCGATGTGGATCGATACCCACTGCCATCTCGACGCCGAGGCGTTCGCCGCCGATCGCGACGCGGTGCTGGCGCGCGCGCGCGACGCCGGCGTATCGATGCTGGTGATCCCGGCGGTCGAGGTTTCCGGCTTCGCCGCGGCGGCGGAGCTGGCGCATCGCTGCGGCTGCGCCTACGCGCTCGGCATCCACCCGCTGTACACGCCGCAGGCCGACGACGGTGACATCGACCGCCTGCGGCTGGCGCTGGACGCGGCCCGCGACGACCCGCGGCTGGTGGCGATCGGCGAGATCGGGCTCGACTACGCCGTCGAGGGGCTCGACCGCGAGCGGCAGGAGTGGTTCTACGCCCGGCAACTGAAACTGGCGCGCGAGTTTCGCTTGCCGGTGATCCTGCACGTACGCCGCTCGGCCGATGGCCTGCTGAAGTTCCTGAACCGATACGAGGTCATCGGCGGTATCGCCCACGCCTTCAACGGCAGCGAGGACCAGGCACTGCGCCTCATTGCCCGCGGCCTGCGGCTCGGTTTCGGCGGCGCGATGACCTACAACGGCTCGCTGCGGATCCGCCAGCTTGCGGCGACGCTGCCCGACGATTCGTGGGTTCTGGAGACCGATGCGCCCGACATTCCACCGCAGTGGCGGCGCCAATCCGGCGCGTCGCTGCGCAACGAGCCGGGCGACCTGCCGGCGATGGCGCGGGTGATGGCGGAGCTGCGGCGGATGCCGCTCGAAGAGGTGGCGGCCGCCAACCGGTGCAACGCCTGCGCCGCGCTGCCGCGGCTGGCGGCCCTGATGGCGATGACGGCCTAGGATGCAAGGATCCCCACGCTCGCTTGCGCTCGCTGCCCCCCGAGGGGGCGTTCAGTGGCTTCGGGCGGCCGGGCGCCACTGAAATGGTCGCCGCGGCGC
>CAYLZU010000474.1:0-2378 GCA_964388005.1 uncultured Burkholderiaceae bacterium | reverse complement strand
GCCGTGGCGCTGCCAGCGCCTCGCCGACGTGGTGACGCGATCGCGCAGCGCCAGCGGCCTCGACAGCCGCCTGGCGCGACGGGAGAAGTCGATGTCCTCCATCAGCGGCAGCGGCGCGAAGCCGCCGAGCGCATCGAACGCGGCGCGGGTGACGAAGATCGCCTGGTCGCCGGTGGCGATGCCGGTGGCGCGCGAGCGCCAGTTCATCATCGCCTCGATCAGCCGCAGCGGCCAGCCGGGCGCGTCGAGCCGGACGTCGAAGCGGCCCCAGCAGCGGCGGCCATCGGCCAGCGCCAGCGTCACGATGCGGTCGGCATCATCGGGCAACCACGTGTCGGCGTGCAGAAACAGCAGCGCGTCGGCGGCGACGGCTTCATCGCAGCGGGCGCCGGCATTCATCTGCATGCCGCGCCCGCGCGGCGAGGCGAGCACGCGGTCGGCGAGCGGCGCCGCGCGCGCCGGCGTGCCGTCGGTGCTGCCGCCGTCGACGACGACGACGGTGACCCCTCGCGCGCGCAGCGGCGCCAACGCGCGCAGCGCCGATTCAATCGTCTGCGCCTCGTCGAGCACCGGAACGACGATCACCAGCCGCATCGCGGTCAGCGCAGCTTCGGCCGCCGTGCGACGAGCTTCGGCAGCCTCGCCTGCACGATGGCGGCAAGCTCCTTCGCGCCGAGCACGGTGACGCCGGGCCTCGCCCGGCGCACCGCTTCGACGATCGCCTGCGCCGCCGTGGGCGCCCCCACCCCCCCCCCGGAAGAGGGCGGCCTAAAGGGGGCCAGCGCGCGGCCGGCCGCGCGCACCTGCGAGACGAAGGCGTTGGCTGCCCGGCGCGGGTCGTCGGGCGACGTCGGACGGACGATCAGCAGCCGCTCGAAACCCATGCCGACCAGCGCCACGTCGTCCACCGACGCCAGCGTGCGCGTCGCCTCGCCCATCTGCAGCAGGGCCGGCAGCGGCGCCACCAGCACCAGCGTCTTGGCGCCGGCATCGCGCGCCGCGCGCGCCGCCTCCAGCACGTCGGCCTCGCCGTAGCGGCGGATCGGCGAGGCCGAGGGAACGAAGGTCTCCTCGCCGGTGACGCCGATGAAGGCGTCGTCGACCACCGGCGTGCCGCGGCCGACCAGCCAGGGGCGGAACTTCGGCGAGGCGCTGCCGATCATGTTGGTCACGCCGACGAACACGGCGCGGTACTCCGGCGCCGACATCAGCGCCGCCAGCAGTTCCTCGCCCAGACCACCGACGAGGCCGAGGGCGAGCGCCGAGCGCTGCGGCGCGTCGGCGGCCGCGCCGGGGCGCTGGCCGGCGAGCGCCTGGTCGATCGGGATGTGCGGGCCGGCGGTCACGGGGGACCGATTGTGTCGCAGGCGGCGCGGCCGTTCACCGCCGCACGTCGTTCAGCCGCCAGTCGTACTCGACGAAGCGGATCGGCACCGATCCCGACCGCAGCCGCTCGCGGTCGGCCGGCGCATCGGCGAGTTCGCCGGCGTAACGGGCGACGAGGTCGTTCAGGCTGCGAAAGCCCCGGTGGCCCTGCTCGAAGTCCTTGCGGTACCAGTCGAAGAGCTGCGAGATCTCGACCACCTGCTGGCCGGCGTTGTAGCGGTTGCGCGTGCGGTCGCTCATGAAGCGGCGCAACAGGTCGTCGAGCTGCGCGTCGAGCCGTTCGGCGACGAAGGCGTCACGGCCGAGCATCGGGCAGCCGATGCTGGCGCAGTTCACCGCCACGTGCACGCGCGGGTCGTCGAAGGCGCCGGGCGCACGCAGCGTCTCGTGCTCGATCCAGTCGAGGCTGCGCTTGGCTCCCAGCAGGGTGAAGAACTCGTCCTTCCACGGATTGCCGAACACCCGGCCGAAGTCGCGGATCGAGGCCAGGTTGGGATAGCGCGTGAGCACCTTCTCGATCGTGAAGGCGTTGTAGGCGTTGGCGAGGAACGCGTACCGTTGCGCCCTGCTCCAGCCGGCGAACTGCGCCGGGCTGACCGCGGCGAGGCTGCCGAGGTAGTCGGCCAGCAGCGCGCGATCCCGCATGAAGCCGCGGTAGTCGACCTGCGACGCGTTGCCGCCTTCGATCAGTCGAACGTGCTTCTTCAGCAGCGTGTCCCAGGCGCTGTGCGAATGGTCGAACGCCGGCTGCGCGACGACTGCGCGCGCCAGCGGCAGCAGCGCCGCGGCGAGCAGGACCGCGCGTCGTCCGATCAGCACGTCCCGTCCCGACCCGGTTGACCGCGCCCGGCCGCGGCATGGCCGGTGCGTGCGGCAGGTATGTTGGCTTGGGCTCGAGGCTGGCATGGCTTCGTCATCGATCAAGCGCTCGGTCGGGCATCCTGCGCCGCGGGGCGCGAGCCATCGAGTCGGCCGGGGCGCGAAGTTCTTAC
>CAYLZU010000473.1:0-2381 GCA_964388005.1 uncultured Burkholderiaceae bacterium | reverse complement strand
CATGTGCGCCGGGTTGTAGTGGAAGTGCAGGTACTGGTAGCCGACGTTCGACACCCAGTCGAGGTGGCTGAAGATGCCGTACGGGAAGCCGTGGCCCCAGGCGCCGAGCAGCAGCGGCCGGATCACCACCAGCGTCACGTAGGCGAAGATCGCCATGCCGAAGGCGGCCGGCACGTGCAGTCCCATGCCGAGCTTGCGGCAGATCTCGACCTCGCGCAGCATCCACGAGACGAAGGCGCCGATGGCGCAGATGGTGATGATCTGCCACAGGCCGCCTTCCATCAGCGGCGCCAGGCCGAGGCCGTAGCTGAGGTCCGGCGGCGCGATGTTGATCTGCCAGAGGTTCCAGGTCGGCCCCTGCGAGGCGCCCCAGACGATCAGCGCCGTGCCGAGGATGGAGAAGAAGAGCGTGGTGACGCCGAAGAAGCCGACGTAGAACGGCCCGACCCAGAAGTCGAACAGATCGCCGCCGACCAGCGTTCCGCCGCGAACCCGGTATTTCCTTTCGAAGCTGAGCATGGCCATCGCCGAATTCCCTTATTCAATTCAAGGCCGCGCGCCGTCCGGCGGCACGTGCCGCCGGCGCTGTCGAAGGGGGATCGTCAGGATCCCGCCTCGACAGCCACCGGTCCTGCGAACGACGCTACTTCTGCGCGCCGGGCACCGGCGCCATCTGCACCGCCGCCGTCTTCATCTTCGTGCCGCCCTCGATCCAGTTGTACTTGCTGGTCGACAGCAGGATGAAGTGAATCAGCAGCGCGAGTGCAAACAGGAATACCGCCAGTGCCACCAGCGTCCTGCGTGGATCGAAAAGCAGCCAGATACGCCACATGAAGATTTCCTCCTAGTTCAAGTAGTCCATGAAGCTGTAGACCGCGGACCTGACGCCGCCCAGAAGGGACGTGTGGCCCTCCGCGCCGGGGAACCACGCCCGCCAGTCGATGAAGCACAGGCTTGCGAATACTGCGATCAGCAGGATGGCGACGAAGCTGACGGCGAAGATGCCGTAGTCGGCGCCGCTGAGGCTCCCGGCGAAGGCCGGAGTCGTGTCTCGGTCGGACATGCCGTTTCTCCCTGCGCGCCTACAGCCAGGGCCGCCAGAGCCAGACCAGGATGTGCGCCACCACGGCAACCGCGGTGAAGCCGATGAAGCTCTGCATGAAGATGCTGTGGAACTCCCTCGCTTCGTTTTCGGTCAGGCCGGACAGTGAGCTTTGTCTTTCCGCCATAGATCAACCTCCAAAAGACGCCTTGCGGCGATACCGCGGGACCCCGCGGCGGGCATCGACGTGACCAGGTGCTTCACGACGAATCCTTGGCCCGGGCCTGCCGGGCAGATGCGATGCGCGGCTGACGCAGACGCGACAGGCCGACGTCATGTGACCTCCTGATCGGCGGTGGTCCTTTCCGGCCTCGACGCTGCTGGAGCCGTCGCCCCGGCGAAGGCCGGGGCCCAAGTTCGTGGCGCCGCCAATTGGATCCCGGCCTTCGCCGGGACGACGTGGCCGCGCTCCGTACTGCCGGGCGGCGCAACGGCGACGCCGACCTCGCCCGCCGACTGCGCCAGGCGCGCCGGACTGACCCGCGCCTCGCCGGCGGCGCGCGCTGCCGCTTCGGCGCGGTCGCGCAGCCGCTTGGCGGCGGAGATGCGCACCAGCACCGGCTCGCGTTCGAGCAGTTCGTCGAGCAGCCGCTGCGCCTCGGCGTCCCACGGCGTGGCGTCGGCTCGCGACAGCCGCGACGGCGTCGCCTCGACGCGGTCCAGGTCGGTGGCCAGCGGCAGGATGTGGAACAGCGCGTCGAACAGCGCGTTGCACACTTCCTGCACCAGGTAGGTGGCGCCGGCATAGCCCATGAACGGCGTGCCGGTGGCGCGGCGGATGATGGCGCCGGGAAACGATGCCGGGATGTACACCGCGCGGCCGCCGGCCTCGGCCAGGTACATCCGCTCGTTGTAGGAGCCGAACAGCAGCAGCGGCGTCTTCAGCCGCACCGCCTCTCGCACCGCCTCGTTGTCCGGCTTCACGCCGGCGCGGCGGGCAAAGGCGAACGTGCACGGCAGCCCCAGTTCGCCTTCGAGGAAGTGGCGCACGCCGCGGGCGTAGGTCTCGCCGGCCGCGATGCCGAAGCTGGCGGTGCCGAAGAAGTCCTGCGTCACCGACCGCCACAGATCCCACAGCGGCTTGACGGTGGTGTGCTTCTCGCGCTCGATGAACGGCTCCGGGTCGAGCCCGAGCAGTTCGCCGAGCGAGCGGAGGAACTTCGTCGTCGAGTGCAGCCCGATCGGCGCCTGCAGGTACGGCCGTTCGAGCGCCTCGCACAGCAGCCGGCCGAACTCGCGGTACATGCAGACGTTGACGTCGGCGTCGGCGAGCCTGCCC
>CAYLZU010000472.1:0-2390 GCA_964388005.1 uncultured Burkholderiaceae bacterium | reverse complement strand
CCGCCTCCCAGCAGGCGGCCTCGGCCAGCGCCGGGATGTCGCGCTCGCGCAGCGCGTCGAGCGTGCGCGGGATGCCGACCGAGGCCGCCAGGTTCTCCACCGCGTTGAGGAAGCGGTCGGCGAGTTCCTGCTCCGGCTCGCCCTCGTTGCCGACTCTCGCCCGCACTGCCAGCGCCGCCAGCCTGCCGGTGATCTCGCCGGCCGAGAAGCGCAGCACCTGCGGCAACATGATGGCGTTGGCGAGCCCGTGCGGCGTGTGGTACCTGGCGCCGAGCTGGTGGGCGATGGCGTGCACGTTGCCGACGTTGGCGCGCGTGAACGCCAGCCCGGCGTAGGTCGAGGCCAGCGCCATCTTCTCGCGCGCGGCGACGTTGGCGCCGTCGTTGTAGGCGAGCGGCAGGTTCTCGAAGATCATCGCCGTGGCCGACAGCGCCATGCGGTCGGAGTAGCCGGTGTTCCAGTAGCCGATGTAGGCCTCCACCGCGTGGGTCAGCGCGTCCATGCCGGTGGCGGCGGTGACAGGCTTCGGCAGTCCGATCATCAGCAGCGGGTCGAGCGCCGCCATCTTCGGCACGATGCGGGTGTCGGCGATCACCAGTTTCTTCTCGTTCACCGGATCGGAGATCACCGCCGCCACCGTGACCTCGGAGCCGGTGCCGGCGGTGGTGGGCACGGCGTAGATCGGCACTGGAGCGCGCAGGGCGCGGAAGTAGCCGACCAGCGAGCGCGGATGGCGGTCGTTGGCGGCGGCCAGCCCGATCACCTTGGCGGCGTCCATCACCGAGCCGCCGCCGAAGGCGACGATCGCGTCCGCGCCTTCGGCCGCGAACACCTCGATGCCCTTCTCGATCACCGGGATCGGCGCGTCCGGGGTGACCTCGTCGTAGACGGAGAACGACGTTCCGCCGGCCGCCAGGGCATCGGTGAGCGGCTTCAGCAGGCTAAGCTTCGAGATCATCGCGTCAGTGACGATCAGGACCTGGCGATGGCCGAAGCCGCCGACCGCCTGGCCCAGACGGGCGCTCGAGCCTGGCCCGACGAGCAGGGTGGGCTGCGGAATCGGCAGCACGCGGGTGACGACGCCGGCGGCGCGTTTGACGGCGGGCAGGGCGACTGAACGGGCGCTGTCGCCGATCAAGCTGGAAATCACGGAAATCCTCCATCATTGATCGCCGCGCGGGCGGGAACCGGCCGCGGCGGCGGTGGCATCATCGTTCCCGGGAAGAGAACGCCAGAGCCAAGGAGACATTGTATGAAGACCGTGGTGGGCATCAGCCTCGGCGCTGCGAGCCAGGACTTCGAGTTCACGACCACCTTTCTCGGCAGCAGGCTCAGCGTGCGCCGGATCGGCACCGACGGCAGCATGGCGAAGGCGGAGCGGCTGCTGAAGCACTGGGAAAAACAGGCCGAAGTGATCGGTATCGGCCTGCCGCGCGACAGCTACTCGGTCGGCTCCTACCGCTTCGTCGACAAGGACGCCGCGCACATGAAGAGCCTGGTCACCAGGGTGCCGGTGACCACCGGCGCCCGGCTGGGCGAGATCTTCCTTGAGTGGGCGGTGCGGCACACGCAGATCGGGCTCGGCAACTACTTCAACAACGCGCTGGTGCTGTTCTTCTCCGGCATGTCGAGCTACAAGCTCGCCACCACGATGGCCGAGTACACCGACAACCTGGAGTTCGCCGACCCGCTGCTGCAGCTGGGCGTGCCCAAGCTGCTGACCTCGCTCGATGCGCTGTCGCTGTATGCCAGCGGCGCCCACTACGTCGCCGACTGGGAGCCGCCGAAGATCATTCCCGACGATCTGCTGCGGCAGTGGACGCGCTTCGTGCTGCGGCGGGCGATGGCCAGTGCCACGGTCATCGTCGCCCCGGTACACGAACTCGACGACTTCGGCATCGAGGAACTGGCCGGCAAGACGATCATCACCTCGGCCCTGAACGACGAGCGGGCCGCGGCCTTCGCCGAGAAAGGCGTGATGATGGTCGTCGACGGCGCGCCGGCGATGCACGGCCACGTGCTGGGGCCGAGCCTGCTCGACGCGATGATCATCGCCGCCACCGGCAAGAACCCCGACGACATCCTCGAGGACGACTACCTCGACATCATCACCAGCTCCGGCATCGAGCCGCGCATCGTCTACCCGAACGGCGAGCGCCGGGTCAACCGCTTCGCCTTCGTGATCCACCCGCTGTCGCAGGAGTACTTCAAGAAGGTCAAGCCGGTCGAGATGCTGTCGCGGGTGTCGCCGCCGGTGTTCATGGACGCGGTCGAGAAGCTGATGGCCTACGCGCCGCCGTTCGTCTACTCCAAGGTCACCGGCATCAAGTCACCCACCGGCGTCGAGGCCGAGGGCTGGCTGATCTCGGTCGGCGGCACGCCGAAGGAGA
>CAYLZU010000471.1:0-2391 GCA_964388005.1 uncultured Burkholderiaceae bacterium | reverse complement strand
GCGGCCAGGCGACGGCGAGCGGCGGGCCGTTGAAGGCCAGCACGATGCGATTGCCGGCATCGGCCTCGGGCAGCGCCAGCGCCCGCCCCGAGAAAGCATCGGCGATGCGCGCAAGACTGGGCTCGAAGCCGCGGCCGAACAGGTTGAACACCGCCACCCCCGGCGCGCGCAGCGAGCGCCTGCAGGCGGCGTAAAACGGTGCGTCGTCGAGCACCGGCCCGCGCGCGTGGCGGTCGTACAGGTCGACCTGCAGCCAGTCGAAGCCGCGCCGCAGGCGCGGGTGGGCAACGACGTCACGGGCATCGCCGATCAGCACCGTCAGGCGGGCGTCGTCATGGGGCAGGGCGAACCAGCGGCGCGCGGTGGCGAGCACCTCGTCGCTGATCTCGACCACGGTGATCTCGGCCCCCGGCAGATGCTTCCAGCAGAAGCGGGTCAGCGCCGCCGCCCCGAGCCCGAGCTGCAGCACCTGCGACGGCTGCGGCAGGAACAGCAGCGCCGCCATCATCTGCTGCTGATACTCGAGTTCGATCGTCCAGGGCTTGCCGATGCGCATCGCGCCCTGCACCCACTCGGTGCCGAAGTGCAGGTAGCGCACGCCGTCTTCCTCGGACAGCGTGACCTGCGGCGACAGCCGGCCCGGACCCGGGGAGCGGCCGGCGCGATCGCGGCTCACCGGGCCGCCCGCAGCGCCGCCCGCCACAGCGCCAGCTTCTGCTCGAAGCTGCGGCCCGCGTGCGCCGGGCTGCTCGACGGCAGCACGGCGGTGGCGAAGCCGGAGGCGGCGAACTGGCGCGCGAAACGGCCGGCAGCGCCGCCGTTGAACAGCACCCGGCGCAGCTTTGGTGCGCGGCGGCGCAGGGCGGCGAAGTCGTTCGGGCGCGCGTCGCGGATGTCGGCATCGAGGCTGCCCGGCCTCCGGCAGGCATCGAGCACGTCCCAGATGCCGATGCGGTGCGCCAGCACCCGCACCTTGCGTTCGGCGTAACCGAGCTCGGCCAGCGGCTCGTCGAGCAGCGCCCCGAGCAGGCGCCAGAACTGGTTGCGCGGATGGGCGTAGTACTGGCGCGCCGCCAGCGACGCCTCGCTCGGAAAGCTGCCGAGGATCAGGGCCTCGGTGTCGCGGTCGATGATCGGCGGGAAGCCGCGGCGCACGCGCTGCCCCGATGCGGCCGCTCGCGCCCCGTCGCCGCGGCGAAGAGCGGGACCCAGGTTTCGGCGCCCCGCACTTGGATCCCGGTCTGCGCTGCGCGCAACCGGGATGACGAGGTCGTCTCCAGTCGCCGCGCGCCTGCGGCGCTTGCTCCTGGACGCCGCCGCAACCGCTTGGATCCCCGCCTGCGCGGGGATGACGGCGTCGTCTCCAGTCGCCGCGCGCCTGCGGCGCTTGCTCCTGGACGCCGCCGTCACCTGCTGGCGTCGAGCAGCAGGGTGTTGACCCGGCGGACGAACGCCGCCGGATCGTCGAGCTGGCCGCCCTCGGCGAGGATCGCCTGCTCCAGCAGCAGCGCCGACCAGTCGGCGAGCTTGGCTTCCTCGGTCTTAAGCCGCTGCACCAGCGGATGATGCGGGTTCAGTTCGAGGATCGGCCTGGACTCCGGCGCCTTCTGCCCGGCCGCCTTCAGCAGCCGCGCCAGGTGCCCGCTCATCGCGTCGCGGTCGGCGACGACGCAGGCCGGAGAGTCGGTCAGTCGCAGCGTCACCCGCACGTCCTTGACCCGCTCACCCAGCGCCTCCTTGACCTTGCCGACCAGTTCCTTGTACTCGTCGGCGACCCTGGCCTGCTCTTCCTTCTCCGCCGCGTCGGCGAGTTCCCCGAGGTCCAGATCCCCCTTGGCGATCGACTCCAGCGGCTTGCCTTCGAACTCGTGCAGGAAGGAGAGCATCCACTCGTCGATGCGGTCGGCGAGCAGCAGCACCTCGACGTCCTTCCTGCGGAACACCTCCAGGTGCGGGCTGTTCTTCGCCGCCTCCAGCGTGTCGGCGGTGACGTAGTAAATGGCCTTCTGCTTGTCCTTCATCCGGCCGACGTACTCGGCCAGTGACACCGCCTGCGCGTCGCTCTTGGTGGTCGAGAAGCGCAGCAGCTTCGCGATCCGTTCGCGGTTGGCGTGGTCCTCGCCGATGCCTTCCTTCAGCACCTGGCCGAACTCGGCCCAGAACTTCGCGTAATCGTCCTTGCGGTTTTCGGCCAGGTCTTCGAGCAGGCCGAGGATGCGCTTGGTCGAGCCCTCGCGGATCGCCTTCACGTCGCGCGACTCCTGCAGGATCTCGCGGCTGACGTTCAGCGGCAGGTCGCTCGAGTCGATCACGCCGCGGACGAAGCGCAGGTACACCGGCATCAGCTGCTCGGCGTCGTCCATGATGAACACGCGCCTGACGTACAGCTTG
>CAYLZU010000470.1:0-2400 GCA_964388005.1 uncultured Burkholderiaceae bacterium | reverse complement strand
GCGCCCGGCCGCCCGAAGCCACTGACAGCCCCTCGGGGGGCGAGGCTGGACATGAGCCGGCGCCTGCGCGCCGGCGAATGCCTGCCGAGCCGGCCGGGCCTGCAAGCCCGGCCGTGGAACAGCGAGCGCAAGCGAGCGTTGGGGCCGTTTCAATTCAGCGGCCATCGGAGCGCTCGTCCAGCGTGCGCGGGCCGCCGGCGTCCTCGACGCCGTCGACATGGTCCGAGCCGGTGTCGGCATGCGCCCGCAGCGCGATCACCAGCAGCAGCGCCGTCATGCCGAAGCCGATCACGATCGCGGTCAGCACCAGCGCCTGCGGCAGCGGGTCGGCATAGTTGGCGATGTCCGGCGCGATCTTCCGGTCGATGATCGGCGGCACGCCGATGCGCACCCGCTCCATCAGGAAGATGAACACGTTGACCGCGTACGACAGCAGCGTCAGGCCGAGGATGGCGTCGAAGCTGCGCGCGCGCAGCAGCAGCCAGATGCCCACCGCCGTCAGCAGGCCGACACTGGCGGCGAGCATCAGCTCCATCGACCTGCTCCTGCCGGATCAGGCATGCGGTTCGCCCGGTGTCGGTGCGGTGACGTGCAGCCGCGCGATCGCCTTCAGCGACACCAGGGTGGCGCCGACCACCGTCAGATACACGCCGAGGTCGAAGGCGACGGCACTGGCCACCGGCACCGGGCCGATGAGCGGCAGCACCGGGTAGTCGTAGGTGCTGGTCAGGAACGGATGGCCGACGAACCAGCTGCCGACTCCAGTCAGCCCGGCGGTCAGCAGGCCGACGCCGATCCAATCGCGGAAATCCCCCTTGAGACGTGTCGCCAGCCAGGCCTGTCCGTTGGCGACGTACTGCATGACGAGAGCGATCGCCAGCACCAGGCCGGCGATGAAGCCGCCGCCGGGCGCGTTGTGGCCGCGCAGGAACAGGAACAGCGACACCGCGATCGCCAGCGGCAGCATCAGCCTCGCGACCAGCGCCAGCATCAGGGGGTGGCGGTCTTCCTCATGCGGCGTGCGCGCCGTCCACGGCGGCGCGGTGAAGCTCGGCGTGAAGTTGGCGAGCGTGGCGTAGATCACCAGCCCGGCGATGCCGAGCACGGTGATCTCGCCGAGCGTGTCGTAGCCGCGGAAGTCGACCAGGATCACGTTGACGACGTTGGCGCCGCCGCCGAGCCCGACCGAGTTCTCGAGGAAAAACGGCGCGATGGTGTTCGACGGCCGCGTCAGCAGCAGCAGCGTCACCAGGGCCACGCCGCAGCCGGCGGCGCCGGCGAGCAGCGCGTCGGCGAGCTTGCGCCCGGGCGCGTGCTCCGGCCGGCCTACGCGCGGCAGCCAGTTCAGCGCCAGCATCATCAGGATGATGGTGACGAACTCGACCAGCAGCTGCGTCAGCGCCAGGTCCGGCGCCGAGAGGAACACGAACAGCAGGCTCACCGCCAGCCCGAGCGCGCCGATCACCACCAGCGCCAGCAGCCGCTGACGATGGACGAACACGGCGGCGATCGTGGCGCCGGTGGCCACCAGCCAGAAGACGGCGAAGGCGAAGCCCGCCGGCGTCGGATCCGGAGCCGGCAGCCCGCGCCAGGAGCCGCTGCCGAGCCACGGCGCGATGCCGGCGGCCACCGCGATCGCCACCAGCAGGAACAGGTAGTTCTGCAGCTTGCCGCTTTCCAGCGCCCCGGTCACTGCCTGCGCCGCCCGCATCGTGCGGTCGAGGCCGATCAGGAACGCTTCGCGGCCGCCGCTGGCGATCCACCCCGGCAGCCGCACCAGCCGGTGCAGGTTGATCCGACGCTGCAGGCCGAAGTACAGCAGCAGTCCGCCGACGCTGGCGGTCATGCTCATCGCCAGCGGCAGGTTGAAGCCGTGCCAGATGGCGAGCTTGTAGGCCGGCAGCGGCGCGTAGGGACCGCCGAAGATCGCCGCCTGCGCCCCGACCGCGAGCAGCGGCCCGATGGTCAGCGCCGGCGCCAGCCCCACCAGCACGCACAGCACCACCAGCACCTCGACCGGCAGGCGCATGAAGCGCGGCGGCTCGTGCGGCGTCTTCGGCAGGCCGACCGGCTCGCCGTTGAAGAACACGTCGTGGATGAAGCGGGCGCTGTAGGCGACCGAGAAGATCCCCGCCACCGTCGCCCCCAGCGGCAGCAGCCAGCTCATCGCCCCGACCCCGGTCCGCGCCACGGTTTCGGTGAAGAACATCTCCTTCGACAGGAAGCCGTTGAGCAGCGGCACCCCGGCCATCGCCGCCGCAGCCACCATGCCGAGCGCGCCGGTGATCGGCATCGCTTTCCACAGTCCGTTCAGCTTGCGCATGTCGCGACTGCCGGCCTCGTGGTCGATGATGCCGGCGGCCATGAACAGCGACGCCTTGAAGGTGGCGTGGTTGAGGA
>CAYLZU010000469.1:0-2404 GCA_964388005.1 uncultured Burkholderiaceae bacterium | reverse complement strand
TTGGGACCGGTTCTGCGCCGCACAACGTGAGCACCAATCGCGCTTCAGCAGGTCAGTAAGCGTCCGGTGATGGCCGACTTGACGGCTCGACTATAGACGAGCGCGACGCAGGGCGCGGTTCACCGCATTGAGGTCGAACCCTTCGGGATCGAAGGCCCCGCCGCCCGCCCAGAGCAAGGACTGGCCATACTCCTTGTGCTTCGGGTTGCCGATGATCTTGAGGAACTCTTCGTAGCCGGGGACGCCCCCGACGTCCTCGGGTGGGCAAGCGCGCTCCCCGGCCGTGCACAGCGGGTAGGACATGAACTCGTTCGCGGGTTCCGTCTGCTCGAGCACGATGCGATGCTCCCAGCCGTCGCCGAAGTCGTACTCGTAAACGATCTCCCGTTGCACCTCGCCGACCAGGTCACAGAGCCGGACTTGCCGCTCGTCGCGCATCTGGAGCTCGGGCCACTCGGGATCCGGAACCCCATAGTGGATGTCGCCGACCCTGAACTGGTGCAGGTGGGAGTTGGTCCAGCCCATGGCGAGCTGCAGGCACTGATGGAGCTTGGGCAGCTTGATGTCGGCGGGCACGAGCAGCCGGCGCCAGATGAGCGGCTTGATCTCCAGCAGCTCCACGCGTAGCCGATAGACGAGCGTCGGGTTGCGCGGCTTGGCCGGCATTGGCGCCTCAGGCTGCGAGCCGCGCTTCGGCCGGCGCAATGCGCTCGGCCAATTGCCAGGGCAGCAACGCCTCGATCCGGTTGATCGGATGATCGGCGATGCGCGCGAGCACCTCGCGCAGATACGCCTCTGGGTCCAGGCCGTTCAGTTTCGCCGTGCCGATCAGGCTGTAGATCGCTGCGGCCCGCTCGCCTCCAGCATCCGACCCGGCAAACAGGTAGTTCTTGCGTCCGAGGGCCACCGCGCGCAGCGCGCGCTCGGCGGCGTTGTTGTCGATCGCGATGTGGCCGTCGTCACGGTAGCGAATCAGTGCCGTCCAGCGCGTGAGCGCGTAGCGGATCGCGATCGCCAGCGCCGACTTCGCCGACACCTGCGCCAGGGTCGCCTCGCACCAGGTCCGGATGTCCTCGAGCAGCGGTCCGGCGCGTGCCTTGCGCACCGTGCACCGCTCATCAGGCGGCCGTCCGCGGATGGCCTCCTCGATCTCGTAGAGCTTGCCGATTCTCGCCAGCGCCTCGGCCGCCACCGGCGAGCCGTTGGACTCGTAGATCTCGTAGAACTTGCGCCGCACGTGCGCCCAGCAGGCCGCCTCCCGGATCCGCTCGTCAGCGTCTTCGTAGAGCCGGTCGAACCCGGCATAACCATCGGCGTGCAGGACACCGGAGAAGCGCTTCAGGTGGGATTCGGGGTGATCACCGCGGCGGTCCGGCGAGTAGCGGAACAGCACTGCCGGCGGGGCCGCGTCGGCCCACGGCCGGCCGTCGCGGACATAGGTCCACAGCCGCCCGGTCTTGGTCTTGCCGCGGCCGGGCTCGAGCACCGGCACCGGGGTGTCGTCGCCGTGCAGGTAGGGGCCTGCCACGACATAGCGCCCGAGCGCCTCGACCAAGGGATCCAAGAGCGCGGCGGCGCCCCCGACGCAATCGGCGAGGGTGGAACGCTCCAGCGCCACCCCTTCGCGGGCGTAGATCTGCGACTGCCGATACAGCGGCAGGTGATCGGCGTACTTGGCCACCAGGATGTGGGCCAAGAGCCCGGGACCGGCGATGCCGCGGGCGATCGGGCGGCTCGGGGCCGGTTCCTGCACGATCTTCTGGCACCCCGCGCAGGCGAGCTTCGGGCGCACGTGCCGGATCACCTTGAAGCTCGCCGGGACGTACTCCAGGACTTCGGCAAGGTCCTCGCCGATCTTCTTCATCGCCGCCCCGCAGTCGGGGCAGATGCAGGCGGGGACGTGTTCCACCGTCTCGCGCGGCAGGCGTTCCGGAAATGGCCGACGCGCCGGGCGCTCCCGCTGCTCGGGCTGCACCGAGGGCGCCTCTGCCTTGCGCGCCTCGCGACTCGCACGGTTGGCTTCCAGCTCCTCGACCAGCAGCTCGAGCTGGCCGATCTTCGCATCGAGCTTCTCCGAGGAGCGACCGAACTGCAGCCGGCGAAGCTTGGCAATCAGCAGCTTCAGGTGCTCGATCTCGTGGTCGCGCTCGGCGAGTCTCGTCTGGCTCTCGATCACCAGACGCTTGAGCGTCTCGATGTCATCGGGCAGATCACGAGCGTTGAGCACATCCCGAGTCTACTGATTCACTTCGCGCGAGTGAAGTCTCTGCGCGAACTTTTTTGCACGCGCCCGATCAACGTCGCGCGATTCGCACGGCTCGCGCGCGCGTCGATCAGTACGCGAGACTCGGCGCGAGCGTTCTCACCGGACAGCGCCAGTCGATCCCCTCTAGCAACATCGAGA